>NZ_JAQZAA010000058.1:0-10664 GCF_028640875.1 Pseudomonas sp. SBT1-2
GGCGAGCGCTGCGCGCTCGATCGCAGCCTGCGGCAGCGGCTACAGGATTGGCGTGGCTGGATGGAGTGAACTTCATAGGGATTCCTCACCGTCTTCTTCCTGCAGCGCGTGCAGTTCCAACGTGTTCTGGCTCAAGGCGCCACGTACGGCCTGCTCCTGTTGCAGCAGGCGTTGGGCCTCGGCGCGTTGGCCTGGCGGCAGTTGGGCTTCGAGTTGTTGCGCAAGCTCGTTGGCTTGCGGGGTGTCCTGGGTCTTGGCCAGCTGGCTGAAGACATAGGCATTGAGCGGGTCGGGCTTGGTGCCCTTGCCCTGGGAGAACAGCTGGGCAATGGCGAAATCGGCGCTGTTCTGGCCGTTGCGCGCGGCGGTCAGCAGGTGGTCCAGGGCCTTTTGCGGGTAGACCTGGCCCAGGTAGCCACGGCGGTAGATCTGGCCGAGGTAGTAGTCGGCGGCGACTTCCTTGCCCTGGGCCTTCTTGAAGTGTTCTTCGGCGACCTTGGCGTCGGCCGGGACCATCTTGCCTTCGTAGTAGAGCTTGCCCAGCAGCAGTTCGGCGCGGGGCTGGTCGGCGGCGCGACCGTTGTCCAGGTACTGCATCATCTTGTCGACGTCGCCCAGTTCGGGGAAGTCGTAGAGCAGTTGCGCCAGGGTGACCCAGGAGGCCGGGTAGCCGGGAGCGATCGGCTCCAGCAGCGCCTGCGCGGTTTTCTCGTCGGTCTTGCCCAGGCTGGCATCGCCCAGCACCCGGGCCACGCTGTCCACTCGTTGCGCGCTGATGGCGCCGCGGGCGTGTCCGGCCTGCAGCTGTTTCAGCAGCTCGGCCTGTTGTTCCGGCTGGCCGCGTTTCTGGTAGACGGTGGCCAGTTCGACGTAGCAGATATCGGTGACGTTCAGCGCCGCCTTGCAGATGGTTTCCACCTCGGCCAGGTGCTGGTCGTAGGTGCCCTGGGTGCGGTACAGCAGCACCTGGGCCAGGCCGGCTTCCGGGTAGCCGGCGCTGCGCCACTGGCTGATCTGCTGCTGGGCGTTGACCTTGGGGAAGCTCTGCGGGTATTGCAGGTAAAGCATCGCCAGCGGGATCAGGGTGTTGCCTTCACCGTTGGCGAAGGCCTTTTTCAACAGGCCTTCGGCTTCGTGATGCTCGGCCTCGGTGGAGCCGGGCTTGGCCACCAGCAGGCGGCCCAGGCGCGCCTGGGCCCGCGGCGAGGTGTCGGCCGCGGCGCGGTAGGTCGCCTCGGCTTGCTTGATCTTCGCCGGGTCGCGGGTTTCCATCTGGATATCGGCCAGGCCGACCTGGGCGTCGCTGTAACCCAGGTCCGCCAGTTGCCGGTAGTTCTGCTCCGCGAGCACGGTGTCGCCGCGCTTCAGGGCTTCGTTGGCCAGGCGCTGGTCGGGCAGGCCGGCGCAACCGGCCAGGGCCATGGCGGTCACCAGAGGCAACAGCAATGCCGAACCCTGTAGCCGCTGCCGCAGGCTGCGATCGGCCGCGTAGCGGACGGCTTCCGGACGGCGCGCTGTGTTCGCCAGACCGCATTCATCCCCTTCACGAGTGCGTTGCACTCGATCGCAGCCTGCGGCAGCGGCTACAGGGGCCGTTTTCGTCATCGGGAGTGGGGTATGAATATTCATGGTTAGAGACCGGCAGCCATGGCTTTGTCGATCAGCCAGTTCACGGATGGGCCACGGTCGCTGCTGACTTCCACCGGACGGCCGGCGAAGGCGCTGCTCAGCGGAGCGTCGGGCTTGATCTGCACGCGAATGTCCGAAGACAGGTCGCTGCTGTTGAGGCTGGTGCTGCTGACGATAGTGCCGGTGCGCACCTCGTCTTCGCCGGCGATCTGGAAGCTGACCTTGGTCCCCGGACGCACGTCGGCGAACTGGCGATAGGAGAAACGCGCTTCGATGTTGGCCTGGCTGCCCCGCGGGACCAGCTGGAAGATCACGTCGCCCTTGCTGGCGTACTGGCCGTCGGCAACCATCTGCTGGGCCACGGTGCAGTCGCAGGGCGAGGTCAGGGTGCCGGTCATCTGCTTGCCGAACAGTTCCTCGACCTTGGCCGGTTGCAGCTGGTCTTCGTTCAGGTGGCCCTTGAGCACGTCGAGCATGCTGGTGCTGAAGGTCGCCAGCGGGGCGCCCTTGGCCGCCACGCCGTCGGCCTGGATCAGGCTCTGCACGGTGCCGTCGCGCGGCATGGTGACGTTCATCCCCGGCGCGCTGACCAGGCCGGCCTGGGCGTGGCTGACGAAGTACATGCCGTACACCGACTTGAGGATGAAGCCGAAGGCCGCGAGGCCGACGACGAAGATCCCGGCGCTGAAGGTCACCGCGCGCAAGCGGCCCAGGGCGCTCATGCCGTGGCCGGCGTCCTTGGTCTTGCGCGCCTTGGTGAAGTTGTCGCGCTGCAGGGTGGCGAGCACGTCGCCCATGGTCACGATGTCGCCGGCCAGGTGCGAGGTGATCAGCTGGCGCAGGGTCGAGATGTCCTGGGGCTCGAGGTTCTGGAACTGGCAACCGACACGACCGCTCTGGCGATCCACGGAGCGCACCTGCAACTCCACGTCCATGGCCAGCCCGAGGTTGTCGATGACGAACTGCAGGCGACCCTTGTGCACGTCGCCGACCTTGATCGGCAGTTGCCCGCAGTTGAAGCTCAGGCCGCCGGCGGAGAGGTCGATGACCCGCGCTTCGACCGGGGTCCGGTCGGGGCCGAAGAAGCGCAGCTTGGCCGGGATTTTGACCCGGGCGTGTTGGCGTTGGGCTTCGGATTCATGCACTACGTTGACGTTCACGGCGGTGTTCATAAGGGCGATTTCCTAGTTAATTCAGGCAAGGCGGGTCAGACCATCAGCAGCAGCGCGGCGACGAAAATGCTGCCGGCGGAGAAGGTCATGGTCCGAGACGACCAGGTGTTGAACCAACGTTGAAAGCTGGCGAGGTCACGGGACAGAGCAGTCGGTTGGCGGGTCCAGGACTGTTGGTCGAGGCGGAAGAACACGTAGATCTTCACCAGGGCCCCGACGATCTGGTTGTAATAGAGGATCAAAGGGTAGGCCGGGCCGATCCTGTGCCCCGAACAGGACAGCAGCAGGGTCAGCAGCAGGCGGGTGATACCGATCCACAGCAGGTACACCAGGATGAAGGCGGTGCCGTACTTGAAGCTGGCGATCAGCGCCACGGTCAGGCCCAGCAAGGAGGTCCACATCGACACGCGCTGGTCGAACAGCACCACGCTGGTGAACAGCCCCAGGCGCTTGAGACCCAGGCCCAGGGCCCGGGAGTTCTGCCGCAGGTTGTTGCCGTACCAGCGGAACATCAGCTTGCGGCTGGCCTTGATGAAACTCTTCTCCGGCGGGTGCTCCACGGTGTTGATCGCCGCATCGGGCACGTAGAAGGTGTCGTAGCCCAGGCGCATCAGGCTGAACCAGCTGGACTTGTCGTCGCCGGTGAGGAACTTGAAGCGGCCCAGGCGCCAGTGTTGCAGCGAGTCGCTTTCCACGTCGGCGATGAAGTCCGGGTTGGTGACCACGCTGGCGCGGAACACCGACATGCGTCCGGTCATGGTCAGCACGCGCTTGGACAGGGCCATGGAGCACATGTTGATGTGGCGCTGGGCGAAGCGCAGCTTGTGCCACTCGCTCATGATGTAGCCGCCGCGCACTTCGCAGAACTCGTTGGTGGTCAGGCCGCCGACGTTGCCGAACAGCTGGAACCAGGGCACGGTCTTGCGCACCACGCCTTCGCCGAGCACGGTGTCGCCGTCGATCACCGCGACCACGGCACGGTCGTCCGGCAGGTGGCGGGAGATGGCGCGGAAACCGAAGGCCAGGCCGTCGCGCTTGCCGGTGCCGGGGATGCGCACGAAGTCGAGCTTGACGTGGGCCGGCGGGTTCATGCGGGCCCAGAGGCTTTTCACCAGCAGCTCGTCGGACATTTCCACGATCGAGCAGACCACGGTGGTAGGGAAGCCGCAGTCGATGGCTTCACGGATCACCGAGCCATAGACCTGGGCGGTGGTCAGGGCGTCGATCCGGAAACTGGTGACCATCAGGTACACGTGGGACGGATCGGCGGCCTTGCCCAGCTTGCGGACCTTGCGGCGCAGGTGCGGGTAGACCACGTAGAGAAACAGCATGCCGCGCACGAAATGCGTGGCACCCATCGAGTAGCGCCAGATACCCACGGCGCCAATCAGGAAGATGAAGTCCTTCGATTCGGAGTCGAATGTGGACGCGGGCAACGCCAGGGCGAGACCCATCAGTAAACTCAAGAAAAACAGCCAACCTGCGGCCTGGAGTAGGCCGTGCTTTAGCCTGTGCATAATCTGCATCCGTCTCGATCTCGGGCGAGCCTGTGGGGTGGCCCGATGGGGTTAAGGCAGGCAAAAAAGCCAAAGGGGCACATTCCTGTAGCCGTTGCCGGGGGCTGCGATAAACCTCCGGCAGTTGCAGGTGCGTCGCGACCCCTTCGGGCTCGATCGCACCTGCGACAGCGGCTACAGGAACGGGGAGCTGCCCCCGATACCGCTGGTTACCAGCAGATACCTTCGGTCCGGCCATTCGCGCTGGTGGCCTTGGACATGAACCCGACCAGGTCGATGACCTGCTTGCCGTGCGGCACGTCTTCGGCCAGGGCGCGGAACTTCTCGTCGCGGTTGCCGAGGATGATCACGTCGGAGTTGTCGATCACCGAGTCGAAGTCCGCGTTGAGCAGGGACGAGACGTGGGGGATCTTGGACTCGATGTAGTCCTTGTTGGCACCGTGGACACGGGCGTACTCGACGTTGCTGTCGTAGATGCTCAGGTCGAAACCTTTGCCGATCAGCATTTCCGCCAGTTCCACCAGCGGGCTTTCGCGCAGGTCGTCGGTACCGGCCTTGAAGCTCAGGCCGAGCAGGGCGACTTTGCGTTTTTCGTGGCTGGAGACGATGTCGAAGGCGTTCTGCACCTGGGACTCGTTACTGCGCATCAGCGAGTTGAGCAGCGGCGCTTCGATGTCCAGGGAACCGGCGCGGAAGGTCAGGGCGCGCACGTCCTTGGGCAGGCAGGAACCGCCGAAGGCGAAGCCTGGGCGCATGTAGTACTGGGACAGGTTGAGGGTCTTGTCCTGGCAGACCACGTCCATCACTTCACGACCGTCGACGCCGACGGCCTTGGCGATGTTGCCGATCTCGTTGGCGAAGGTGACCTTGGTGGCGTGCCACACGTTGCAGGTGTACTTGATCATCTCGGCGACGGCGATGTCCTTGCGGATGATCGGTGCGTCGAGTTCTTCGTACAGCGATTGCAGGACGTCGCCCGAAGCCTTGTCGAACTCGCCGATCACGGTCATCGGTGGGAAGTCGTAGTCCTTGATCGCGGTGCTTTCACGCAGGAACTCAGGGTTGACCGCGACGCCGAAGTCGACGCCGGCCTTCTTGCCGGAGCAGTCTTCGAGAATCGGGATCACCACGTTGGCCACGGTGCCCGGCAGTACGGTACTGCGCACCACGATGGTGTGGCGGGAGGTCTTGTCACGCAGGACAAAACCGATCTCGCGGCATACCGCCTCGATGTAGTTGAGTTCCAGGTCGCCGTTCTTCTTGCTTGGCGTGCCGACACAGATCATCGACAAGTCGGTGTCGCGAATCGCCTCGGCGAAGTTGGTGGTTCCGCGCAGACGACCGGTTTGAATACCTTGCGCCAGAAGTTCACCCAGACCCGGTTCAACGATCGGCGAACGGCCTGCGTTGATCATGTCGATCTTGTCCTTGGCAACATCGACGCCAACGACCTCATGGCCCCGTGCAGACAGGCAACCGGCACATACTGCACCGACGTAACCCAAACCAAATATGCTGATGCGCATCGCATTTACCTCTGTGTTATTCACGCCATTAGATGGCCGGAGTTAATGTTTGCCAGCTTTAATTGCGCACTCGGAAGTTCAACGAACAAGCGTTGATATATCCAGTGCAGGCAGACTAAGTTCCGAGTGTCTAAATAAGTGCACTCAAGTTGTGCGCAACTTGGCCTTGTTGTAGGGGCTGCCCTTAAATGTCGCCGTCCTTCCTGCTGGAAGGCAGCTCCGAGGTTGGCGATAATCCTGATTTATAGGCGCAGGCCCATGATAATCAGGTAGTTACACGCTCCCGGAAGCGTTTTAAGGCGGGCTATGCCATGGCCTTGTAGGGGATAGTAATGGTGCATTATCTCCTGTGTATTGACCCTGAGTTCGAGTCCTTGAGCAGTAGGTCAGGACAATATGACAACTTCGCTACTGTCGTTGGATCCCATGTAAGTCATCTCCTACAAACTCGTCGAGAATCGTTACCGGTGGTATGAGCGGTGGTTCAGGACATAGTTCCAGACCGCTGATCCTGTTTTCTGAAATTTCTTGAAATATTGCAAAAGATGGCACTGCTTTCATATTGATAGCACTTACCATTTCAGCCTTTAGTTATGGGGAGTTAAAGCGCGGGGATATTTTTATGCCACTACCGATAAAAAAATTGCGTGCCACTACTGAAAAAAATGACCTCTGTCGAGTGAAACAAAAGTTATAAATTCAGAAGAAAATATTTTGGCGCCAATTGTTTGGCGTTTTGGCGGGGGTCAAAGAGGAAAGTGACCGCTCGTCGACGCACTCGTTTGCGCGAAACCAGTGCGTCGACCGGGTGCGTTATTCCGGTGCGTGATCGCGCAGGAAAACCAGATTGTCGGGTTTCGACTGTTCGGCGCTGTAGCGATAACCCTGGACATCGAACTGCTTGAGTGCCGCCGGGTCGTTGATGCGTTCTTCTATGACGAAGCGGCTCATCATGCCCCGGGCTTTCTTGGCGTAGAAGCTGATGATCTTGTACTGGCCGTTCTTCAGGTCCTTGAACTCGGTATTGATGATCCGGGCGTTCAGGGCCGTGCGCTTGACCGCCGAGAAGTACTCGTTGGACGCCAGGTTGAGCAGCAGGTCGTCGCCCTGTTCGGCCAGGGCCTCATTGAGCCATTCGCTGATGCGCGTGCCCCAGAAGGCGTACAGGTCCTTGCCGCGGGCGTTGGCCAGCTTGGTACCCATTTCCAGTCGGTAAGGCTGCATCAGGTCCAGCGGGCGCAGCAGGCCGTACAGGCCGGAGAGCATGCGCAAATGCTGCTGGGCGTAGTCGAAATCGGCTTCGCTCAGGGTTTCGGCATTCAGGCCGGTGTACACGTCGCCCTTGAACGCCAGCAGCGCCTGCTTGGCGTTGGCCGGGGTGAAGGCCGGGGTCCAGCTGCCGAAACGCGCGGCGTTGAGGCCGCCGATCTTGTCGGAGACGTGCATCAGTTCGCTGATTTGCGCCGGGCTCAGTTCGCGCAATTGCAGGATCAGTTCCTGGGAGTGATCGAGGTACTGCGGCTGGGTGAAGCGTTGAGTGACGGGCGGGGTCTCGAAATCGAGGGTCTTGGCGGGTGAAATCACCATCAGCATGAAGTCGTCTCCTGTAAGCGTCGGGGGATTCTAGGGGCTTGGGCGATTTGACTCCACCTATGAAGGCAATAGGGGAGGCCGCCGGTCCGCTGTCTGCTGCTTTCTGTAGGAGCGAGCTTGCTCGCGATGAACCTGAGAGCAGCGCAAGGTATCAGGCGATATGCGTCATCGTTGACGAGCATCGCGAGCAAGCTCGCTCCTACAGAGGGGATGGGGATTCGAATAGGGTCGGGGTTGTGGCATCGGCTATAGTGCCGCGCGGGTTTTGTTATGGAGACATCCCTTTGCGCAGCGCGTTTTTTCTTTCGATCTGGCTGTTGAGCTTCGGCGCCCTGGCGGCCCCGAGCGAGGTGGCGACCCTGGATCGCAGCACCTGGCCGGAGCAGCTCAGCAACCCGACCCTGTTCGACGTGGCGTCGCGGGCGGAGATCCTCACCTTTGCCCGCGCCCTGCTGGTCAGCGAGGCCTGGGATGAAGGCTCGTTGAAGCAGCGCCTGGGCCTGCGGATCATCAACATGGCGTCGATCGATGCCGTCCGCCAGCGGCTCTGGCAGCAATTGCTGGCCAACTACAACTTCGCCCAGCAGAGCTGCGACCAGGACGCGTCCTTCTGTTTCCTGGTGGAAGACCTGGACACCCTGCGCGAGCAGGCCGGCAAGTTCCAGTTGGGCGATGACTCTTATTACGCCCGCTGGGCCGAGCCGAGCCGAGCCTTCCATGAGCAGTACCTGGACGAATTGCTGCGCAAGGCCGCGCTGTTTCCCCAGACCGCCAGCGAAATAGAGCGGTTCGGCGACTACGAGCGCAACGGCGACGAACTCAATGACCGGCTGTTCCTGCTGACCTTCGACAGTGCCGCCAATCTCGCCCCGGACAACACCCCCTGGCTCACCGAATACCTGCGCAAGTCGAACATGAACGGCACCTTCTTCGTGCTCGGCAGCGAGGTGCAGAGCCGCCTGGAGCAGCGTTCAGTGGCCAGCCTGCAGGCCCTGTATGCGCAGCAGTGCGTGGGCGTCCAGGGCTGGGAGTATCGCTCCCACAGCCACTGGCAGGACTGGCAGGACTCGATCGAGCGCAGCGTCGAGCTGGTCAAGGGCAAGCTGCCGGAAAACTACGTGCCGCTGTTCCGCCCGCCCTACGGTCAGCGCCGGGCCGATGCGCAGCCCTTCTTTAATGCCCAGGGTTTGCAGGTGGCGCTGTGGGACATCGATCCGCAGGACGGCGCCGGCAAGCTCAAGGGCGAGCAGAGCGGCCAGCGGGTACTGACCCTGATGCTGTTGTGGCGGCACGGGGTGATCAATTTCAACGCCCGGCAGGACGCGGTGAAGACGGCATTGCCCTGGTTGCTGACGCAGACGGCGCAGAGCGGAATCGGTTGGGAGGATTGTCAGGACGCGTTTCGCTAGAAACGACGAAAGGCCTGTATTTGCGGGGCGAAGGGGAAAGGTTGCCGATTTTGGCGAGGATTTCGATACAAGCGGACTTCCGACTTTAACGGTGCTTGGGCAGCGCGCCAAGGGCTATTCGTCACTCTGCAAAATAAACTTAAAAAAAGCGTCAAAGTGCTTTTTCCTGTCACAGGTTTTGGAGTATTACGAAGTCAGACCGCCGAAACCTGCAACACAGGTGGCGTCTCCCAAGACTCCTTTTGTGTGCACTTCACTCGAACCTTCGCGGGTGAATTCGACGGTCGATTCGAGGCGCAGCACCGCCATGGTATTGCGTCGACTGGCCCCCACATAAGGTGACCGAGTATGGATGACCACGGACGTAGCCCTTCCTCCAACCAGCCAATCCTTTATGTACTCGATACCAATGTATTGATTCACGATCCAAACGCCCTGCTGAACTTCGAAGAACACCATGTGGCGATCCCGATGATCGTCCTGGAGGAACTCGACAAGCTCAAGAGCGGCCATCACAGCGTTGCAGCGGAATGCCGCCAGGCCATTCGCCTGATCGACAAGACCCTGGGTGAGGCCTCGCCGGAAGACGTCGAGCTGGGTGTGCCGATCCAGCGTGGCAAGAGCGGCCCCAAAGGCCTGCTGTCGATCCTCATGAGCAAACGCTCGGAGCCCAACAGCCTGCTGCCGGAAAACCTCAACGACAACATCATCATCAACCAGTTGATCGACCTGCATGCGCGCAACAAGGAGCTGCGCGTGGTGCTGGTGACCAAAGACATCAACATGCGCCTCAAGGCGCGCGCCTGCGGGATCGCCGCCGAAGACTACAGCACCGACCAGCTGGTCGACGACGTGGCCTTGCTGCCCAACGGCTTCCACAACATGACCGGCTCCTTCTGGGACCGCGTGAGCAAGGTGGAAACCCGCCAGGACCACGGCCGCACCTGGCACCAGGTGCAACTCACCGACAACCTGCCGGCGGTGCACATCAACGAGTTCATCATCGACGAACAGGGTTTCGTCGGCTGGATCAAGGAGATTCGCGCCGATGTGCTGCTGATTCTCGACCTGCATCAGGAACCCCTGTTGCACCAGGAAGCCTGGGGCCTGAAACCGCGCGATATCTATCAAGGCCTGGCGCTGTTCGCCCTGCTCGATCCGGATATCCATCTGGTCAACCTGTCCGGGGCCGCAGGTTCAGGCAAGACCATCCTGGCCCTGGCCGCGGCCATCGAACAGACCATGGTCAGCAAGCGTTATCGGCGCATCATCGCCACCCGCAGCGTGCAGGGGCTGGACCAGGAGATCGGCTTCCTGCCGGGCACCGAAGCGGAAAAAATGGAGCCCTGGCTCGGCGCCATCACCGACAACCTCGAAGCCCTGCACATGGATGACGAAAACACCCATGGCAGCGTCGACTACATCCTCAGCAAGGTGCCGCTGCAGTTCAAATCCCTCAACTACATTCGTGGCCGCAGCTTCCAGCAGAGCCTGATCCTGATCGACGAATGCCAGAACCTCACCCCGCACCAGATGAAAACCATCATCACCCGTGCCGGCGCCGGTTCCAAAGTGGTGTGCCTGGGCAACCTGGCGCAGATCGATACCCCTTACCTGTCCGCGACCAGCTCCGGGCTGACCTACCTGACTGAACGCTTCAAGGACTTCCCCAACGGGGTGCACATCACCCTGCAAGGGGTTCCCCGCTCGATCCTGGCCGAATACGCCGAATCCCATCTGTAACCCCTCACAAAAACGGGCGGCCGCAAGGCCGCCCGTTTTTTTGTGCCCGAACAAAACCTGTCTTCCGTAGGAGCG
>NZ_JAQZAA010000058.1:10699-12080 GCF_028640875.1 Pseudomonas sp. SBT1-2
TCCAGGCAACGCGGTGCAACAGGATCAGCGCGGTGATGCCATCGCGGGCAAGCCTCGCTCCTACAGGATCGGGGCGCGGATAATCAGGCGTGCGGAAAATTGACCCTCGGGTTTACAATCGCCTTTCCTGATCAGGAGTAAGGCTGTGCTGACTCATCTCGATTCCCAAGGTCGCGCCAATATGGTCGACGTCACCGACAAAGCCGTGACGTCCCGCGAAGCCACGGCCGAAGCCCGGGTGCGCATGCTCCCGCAAACCCTGCAAATGATCGTCAGCGGCGGTCACCCCAAGGGTGATGTGTTCGCCGTGGCGCGCATCGCCGGCATCCAGGCGGCGAAAAAGACCAGCGATCTGATCCCCCTGTGCCATCCGCTGATGCTCACCAGCGTCAAGGTCGAGCTCAGCGCCGAAGGCGAGGACAGCGTGCGCATCGTTGCCCGCTGCAAGCTGGCCGGGCAGACCGGGGTGGAAATGGAAGCCCTGACCGCCGCCAGTGTCGCCGCACTGACCATCTACGACATGTGCAAGGCCGTGGACCGCGGCATGACCATCGAAGGCGTGCGCCTGCTGGAGAAACTGGGCGGCAAGAGCGGCCATTACCAGGCGGACGAGCAATGAACCTGACCGTGAAGTTTTTCGCCCGCTACCGCGAGGCGCTGGGCGTGGATTCGCTGCGGGTCGCCGGCGATTTCGCCACGGTCGACGATGTGCGCGTGCTGTTGGCCCAGCGTGAGGGCGCCGAGGTGCTCAGCGAACAGAACCTGATGTGCGCCCGCAACGAAGACCTCTGCCAGCTCGACGAGCCGGTGAGCGACGGCGACGAAGTGGCGTTTTTTCCTACCGTGACCGGGGGCTGACATGGCGATTCGCGTGCAATCGGGCGCCTTCGATCCGGGGGCGGAAGTCAACGCAATGCATGCGGCGAATGTCGGCGTCGGCGCGGTGGTGAGCTTTGTCGGTTACGTGCGGGATTTCAACGACGGCCTGGACGTGGCGGGGATGTTTCTCGAGCATTACCCGGGCATGACCGAGAAGGCCCTGGGCAAGATCGCCGCCGAGGCCGAACAGCGCTGGCCGCTGCTCAAGCTGGAAGTGCTGCATCGCATCGGTGCGCTGGAGCCGGGCGAGCCGATCGTCTTCGTCGGCGCCGCCAGCGCCCACCGCCAGGCGGCATTCGATGCCTGTGCCTTTGTCATGGACTACCTGAAGACCCGCGCGCCGTTCTGGAAGAAGGAAACCACCGCCGATGGCCCGCGCTGGGTGGAAGGCCGTGACAGCGATCATGCGGCGGCGGATCGCTGGAAAGAGTGATGGCCTGATCCCTCTGTATTGACCGCAAGTCCGCCATCGCGGGCAAGCCTCGCTCCTACGATCAACACC
>NZ_JAQZAA010000059.1:0-33512 GCF_028640875.1 Pseudomonas sp. SBT1-2
CTAGCCTGCAACCTGACTCCCCCGAGCAAGGATGCTCCCCATGCCCAACTACAGAGCGCTGCCCATGGCCGGCCTCCTTCTGAGCGCCATCGCCCTGCCGAGCGTCGCCAGCCCGTGCCCCGACTGGACACCCGCCCAGGCGCAAGCCGAAACGGCCACCCTGCAACAGCACATCAACCGCTGGGACGACAGCTACCACCGCGAAGGCCTGTCGCCGGTGACTGACGAACTCTACGACCAGTCCCGCGCCCGGCTCGAACATTGGCAAAACTGTTTCCCCACCGTCGTCGCGGAGCTCGCCAACCCGCTACGCACCGCACGCGGCACTGTCCCGCACCCCATTCCCCATACCGGCGTGGAGAAACTGGCCGATGAAAGCGCCGTACACCGGTGGTTCGCCGGGCGCGAGGAGGTCTGGGTACAGCCCAAGATCGACGGCGTGGCCGTGACCCTGATCTATCGCCAGGGACGCTTCCAGCAAGCCATCAGCCGTGGGGATGGCCTTCAGGGCCAGGACTGGACCAGGCCCGCGCAACTGATAAGCGCCATCCCCAAACACCTGCCCGAGCCTCGGGACCTGCTGCTACAGGGCGAGCTCTATTGGCGCCAGCACGATCACATACAGGCCAAGGCCGGCAGCCTGAATGCCCGCGGCCAGGTCGCCGGCCTATTGGCGCGCAACCAGCTGGATCCCCAGCAAGCCAGCCAGATCGGCCTTTTCGTCTGGGACTGGCCCCAAGGCCCGAGCACCCTGGCGCAGCGCCTGGACGGTCTCAAGGCCCTGGGGTTTCCCCACAGTAGCGAATACAGCCAGCGCGTCAGTACGTTCGCCGAGGTCCAGCACTGGCGAGCGCACTGGTATCGCTCGGCCCTGCCCTTCGCCAGCGATGGCATCGTCCTGCGCCAGAGCCGGCGCCCGGAAGCGCAACGCTGGCAGGCCAAGGCGCCCTACTGGATCGCCGCGTGGAAGTACCCGTTCGCCCAGGCCCTGGCCAGGGTGCGCAAGGTCGACTTCAAGATCGGTCGCACCGGCCGGATCACCCCGATGCTCGAACTGGAGCCGGTCCAGCTTGACGACCGGCAGATCAGGCGGGTCAGCGTCGGCTCGCTACCGCGCTGGCAAGAACTGGATATCCGCCCTGGCGATCAGGTATCGATCAGCCTCGCCGGCCTGACCATTCCGCGCCTGGACAGCGTGGTGCTGCGCGCGTCCCAGCGTGTTCCGCTGCAGGTCCCGGACGCCTCGGCCTTCCATGCGCTCAGTTGCTTGCAGCCCCTGCCCGGCTGCAAGAGCCAGTTCCTCGCGCGCCTGACCTGGCTGAGCGGCAAGTCCGGGCTGGACCTGCCCCATGTGGGCACCGGCACCTGGGAGAAGCTGCTGGACGCAGGGCTGATCAACGGGCTGCTCGATTGGTTGACCCTCGATCCTGCAGAGCTTGCTAACATTACCGGCCTTGGCGAACGCAGCATCGCGCGTTTGCTGGGCAGCCTGCACAGCGCCCGCCAGCAGCCGTTTCAGCGCTGGCTCAAAGCCCTTGGGCTGCCACCGACCGGCAACGCCAGGCTCGAGGATGACTGGGCGGTGTTGGCGGCCATAACCACCGAACAATGGCAGGCCCAAAGCGCTATAGGCCCGGGACGCGCCGCTCAGTTGAGCGCCTTTTTCCGCGATCCGCAGGTCCTGGCCTTGATTGAAGAATTACGTGCCGCCGGAATCGAAGGCTTCTGAAGCCTTTACAACCGGCGACGTTGAACCCCGGGGACGCAGATGGCTCAAACAGCCCATCGCCCCACTCCTGCTATTCATCTTTTCACATGGAGCCTTTATGAAATTTCTTGCACCGCTCACCCTCTTCGCCGCGTTCAGCCTGACAACCCCAGCCCTGATGGCCGCCGAACAGGCCCCGGAACTCACCGGCTGCGCTGCCAAGCGCCAGGCCATCAGCACCCAGATCGAACAGGCCAAGGCCCATGGCAACAGCGAGCAACAGGCCGGCCTGGAAAAAGCCCTGAGCGAAGCCACCGCGAACTGCACCGACGCTTCGCTGAAAAAGGAACGCGAAAACAAGGTGCTGGAAGCCAAGCACGAGGTCAGCCGACGCCAGACCGACCTGGACAAGGCCATGAAAAAAGGCGACGCCGAGAAGATCAACAAGCGCAAGGACAAGCTGGCCGAATCCCGCAAGGAATTGCAGGAAGCCCTCGACGAACTGGACAAGTAAACTCGAGCCGCTGCGGCAGATGTGCCTGCCGCAGCCACCTCAGGCAACAGGATCAGTGATCGCGAAATTCTTTATGGCAGGCACTGCAGGCATCTTCGACTTTCTGCACCGCCGGCCCCAAATTGCTGGCCTTGTACGGCTGGACCTTGCTGGCGATCACCAATTCACCGGTGGCCGCCTCGAGGGCACGGGCCAGTTCCTGGAAACGTGCCTGCTTCTGCCAGACATCGTCAGTCGCGCTGGTGTGCTCCTGCTCCTTGACCTGCGGGAAGTGCTTCCAGGGTTCGCGGGACAGGTTGTCCAGCTTGATCGCGCCTTCGGTAAAACGCGGGCCGTCGAACGGGATACGCCCACGGAGCATGCCGCCCAGGTCCTCACCGGTCTTGAGCATCTGTTTGAAGATCGCCTTGCGCTGACCCAGCGGGGAGTTCGGATCGACACCGCCGCAGGCGGACAACGTCAGGCAGGCCAGCAATACAACAGAGAGTCTTTTAAGCGTCATGGTGGCTTCGGGTCACGGGAAACGGCCGCCAGTATCCTCGCCTGTCCGGCAAAGACCAATAGCCCTATTAACAATATGGATTGCCTGAAGTCGCCATGCGCCCAGGCAAGCCACAAAGGAATTACCCAATGAACACCCGTTTCAAACTGTGGCGTCGACACCTGGCCTGGGCCTTGCCGGCCGCGATCCTGCTGGCCGGATGCAATGGCGGCGAAGTCGGCAAGCCACCCCAGCCCCACGCTATCGCCACCTATACCAGCGCCAGCTGGGAAGCCTTGCCCACTGTGTCCGACGACGACCTGCTGGCCGGCTTCGGTTCCTGGCGCAGCGCCTGCACCCGGCTGAAAGCCGACCCGGTGTGGGGCCCGACCTGCGCGACCGCGGCCAACGTGCCGCTCACCGCCCTCGATGTCCGCAGCTTCCTCAAGGAACACCTGGACGTCTACGGCCTGCGCTCGGCCAGCGGCAGCAGCAACGGCCTGATCACCGGCTACTACGAGCCGGTCTACCCGGGCAGCCTGACCCAGACCCAGGCCGCGTCAGTGCCGGTCTACGGCGTGCCGGAAGACATGATCATCGTCGCCCTCGACAGCATTTATCCCGAACTCAAGGGCAAGCGCCTGCGTGGCCGCCTCGAAGGCCGGGTGCTGAAACCCTACGACGATGCCGCGACCATCGAGACCAAGGGGGTCAAGGCGCCGGTGATCGCCTGGCTGACCGACCCGATGAACCTGCAATTCCTGCAGATCCAGGGCTCGGGCCGCATCCAGCTGGAAGACGGGCGCCAGTTGCGCATCGGTTATGCCGACCAGAACGGCCACCCCTACCGCCCCATCGGCCGCTGGCTGGTGGATCAGGGCGAGCTGAAGAAAGAGGACGTGACCATGGGCACCATCGCGGCCTGGGCCAAGGCCAACCCCAATCGCATCCCGGAACTGCTGGGCAGCAACCCCAGCTACGTGTTCTTCAACCGCAACCCGGACAGCAACGAAGGCCCGCGCGGCTCGCTGAACGTACCGCTGACGTCCGGCTACAGCGTGGCGGTGGACCGCAAGGTGATACCGCTGGGCAGCCTGTTATGGCTTTCCACCACCCGGCCCGATGGCAGCAGCCTGATCCGCCCGGTGGCGGCGCAGGACACCGGCGGCGCGATCGCCGGCGAGGTTCGCGCCGACCTGTTCTGGGGCACCGGCGACGCGGCCGGGCAACTGGCGGGGGATATGAAACAGCAGGGCCAGATCTGGATGCTCTGGCCCAAGGGCGCCACGCTGCCGAAAGTGCCTCAAGTCACCGACAGCAAATGACCCCGTAGCCCCGTAGCCGCTGCCGAGCTTGCGAGGCTGCGATCGACTGCGTAGCAGGCGCAAAACCTGAGAGTGCGTTGGGCCAGGATAACCGCGACGCCCCCATTGCGGCCGCTGCGCGCCCGGTCGCAGCCTCGCAAGCTCGGCAGCGGCTACAGGTCAAATGGAGACGAAAAAGAAGCTGGCAATCAGCGCGATACCGACGAGCCACACCAGCGACCGCAGGGTCGCCCAGTCCGCCAGGTAGCAGATGATGTACAGCAGGCGGCTGGTGATGAACAGCACCGCCAGCACATCGATGGTCACCAGTTCGGCGACGTTGGCGATGTGGGCAATGATCACCCCCGCCGCGAAGGCCGGGGTCACTTCAAAACTGTTGAGCTGCGCCGCATGCGCCCGCCGGGCGAACCCCTCGAGGGTCTCGAGATAGGCCCGTGGGTCATGGTTCTGCCGCAGGCCAAAGTTGCCCCCGCTGAACTTGGCGATGCTGTTGCACAGGTAAGGCAGGAAGATGGCGATCAATACACACCAGAAAGCGACGGTCATGGCAGAGTCCTTTTTAAAGTCATGAGGGGAGCGGGGTCAGAACTTCATCACCAGCATGCCGATCAGCACCAGCCCACAAGCTAAGAGCCGAGGTCGGCCGAAAGGTTCTTTCAGGTAACGCATGCCGAACAGCACCACCAGGATCACGCTGACTTCCCGCAGCGCCGCCGCCTCGGCGATCGATCCCAGCTGCATGGCCCACAGCACCAGAGCGTAGCTGAACAATACGCAGAACCCGACGCTCAACCCCAGTTGCCATTGCTCGCGCCAGAACAGAGTGAAGGCCGCACGCTTGCGCAGCAACGCCAGCAACGGGAAGGGCCAGGCGCTGAGCAGCGTCACCCACACCAGGTAATCCAGCGGATGGGACCAACGGCGCAATGCCTGGCCGTCGATAAAGGTGTAGCAGCCGATGCACAGGCCGATCAGCGCCACCACCGGCAACATCGACCACGGCAGGCGGTCGCCGCCACCGCCCTGCCACAGCAGGCACAGCATGCCGAAAGGGATCAACAGGATGCCGAGGATCTGCTGGGGGCTGAGCACCTCGCCGGCGAAGATCAGGGTCAGGGCCAGCACCACCAGGGGCGAAAGGCCGCGCATCAGTGGATAGACCAGGCCCAGGTCGCCGACCCGATAGGCCTGGATCAGCAGGTAGCGGTAGAGCAATTCGAAAACCGCCGAGGCCAGGATCCATGGCCAGATCTCCAGCGGCGGCCATGCGACGAATCCCAGCATCAACGCCACGAACAGCAAGGCGACACTGTCCATGCAGGCCACCACCAACAAGCGCTCGCCGCTGAACTTGATCAGGGTATTCCATGCCGCATGCAGCAGCGCCGCCACCAGAACCAGAGTTGTCGCCAACACCTCACACTCCCTGTTTGCGATAAGAGAATCGATTCACCTAGGCGCTACGGCTGTCTATACTGACGCCGACCACGCCGCACTCAGTTGCGCATATCTATTCCAATAATTCCTGCTGCTGCCCGATCCGCCGGACCCGCTCCGATGGAGGAGCAAAGCCGGCATGCGTATGCCTGATCAGGGCGTCAAGACTACAGACAGAGAATCCTCGCATGCCACTCGCCTTGCTCGCACTGGCTGTTGCCGCCTTCGGCATCGGTACCACTGAATTCGTCATCATGGGCCTGCTGCCCGATGTCGCCCGCGACCTGTCCGTCAGCATTCCCCATGCCGGCCTGCTGATTACCGGCTACGCCCTGGGCGTGGTGTTCGGCGCGCCGATTCTCGCCGTCGGCACCGCCAACATGCCACGCAAGGCCACGTTGCTGGGCATGACCCTGATGTTCATCCTCGGCAATGTGCTCTGCGCGCTGGCACCGAACTACACCACGCTGATGGCCGCGCGGGTGATCACCGCGCTGTGCCACGGCGCGTTTTTCGGCATCGGCTCGGTGGTCGCCGCCAGCCTGGTGGCGCCGAACAAACGCGCCCAGGCGATCGCCATGATGTTCACCGGCCTGACCCTGGCCAATGTGCTTGGCGTGCCGCTGGGTACGGCGTTGGGGCAGTACGCCGGCTGGCGCTCGACCTTCTGGGCGGTGTCGGTGATCGGGGTGATCGCCGCCATTGCCCAGTGGCTCTGGCTGCCCCGGCACATCGCCATGGACAAGGCCAACCTGGCCAGCGAATTCAAGGTCCTGGGCAAGACCAACGTGCTGCTGGCCCTGGGCATGAGCGTGCTGGCGTCCACCAGCCTGTTCAGCGTCTTCACCTATATCGCGCCGATCCTGCAGGACGTCACCGGCGTCAGCCCCCATGGCGTGACCATCATGTTGCTGCTGTTCGGTGTCGGCCTGACGGCCGGCAGCATGCTCGGCGGACGCCTGGCCGACAGCCGCCTGTTGCCGTCGCTGGTGGCCATGGCGCTGGCCGTGGTGCTGGTACTGGCCGCGTTCAGCCAGACCAGCCATCTGCTGATCCCGGCGGCGATCACTTTGCTGCTGTGGGGGATTTTCGCCTTCGCCCTGTGCCCGATCCTGCAACTGCTGATCATCGACCAGGCCCATGAGGCCCCCAACCTGGGCTCGACCCTGAACCAGAGCGCCTTCAACCTGGGTAACGCCGCCGGCGCCTGGATCGGCGGCCTGGTGATCGCCAGCGGCGCCGACCTGGCCGACCTGCCGTGGACCGGCGCGCTGGTCGGCGGGCTGACGGTGCTGACCGCGCTGCTGTTCATTCACCTGCAACGTCGCCAGGCGACCGCGGTCAATGTATCCGGCTGAGGCCGCCGAGCGCGCGACTGACCGACAATCGCCTCTAGAACCACACACCGACCGGCTCACCGCCAGAAGAATCTGAACTTTCCTTGTCGGTGTGCCCCGGGCCGCCAGCGGCCCATCCAACCCTTGCCCGATGGTTTTCGGGCTTTCTTTTCACCTTTCTATCCAAGGGACTCCGGATGCTTGAACTCGTTGCCGCCTTCATCTGCCTGACCACCCTGCTCACCTACGTCAACTTCCGCTTCATCGGCCTGCCGCCGACCATCGGGGTGATGGTCACCGCACTGCTGTTTTCCCTGCTGCTGCAAGGCTTGAGCTTCCTCGGCTATCCCGGCCTGGAAGAGCACGTGCAACAGCTGATCGGCCAGATCGACTTCGGCGACCTGCTGATGAACTGGATGCTGTCGTTCCTGCTGTTCGCCGGCGCCTTGCACGTCAACCTCAACGACCTGCGCAGCTACCGCTGGCCCATCGGCCTGTTGGCCACGGTCGGCGTGCTGATCGCCACGTTCGTCATCGGTAGCCTGGCCTACTGGATCTTCGGTCTGTTCGGCTGGCATGTGAGCTTCCTCTATTGCCTGCTGTTCGGCGCCCTGATCTCGCCGACCGACCCGATCGCGGTGCTCGGCGTGCTGCGTACCGCCAACGCGTCCAAGCCACTGAAAACCACCATCGTCGGCGAGTCGCTGTTCAACGACGGCACCGCGGTGGTGGTGTTCACCGTGCTGCTGGGTATCGCCCAGCTCGGCGAAACCCCGACCATCGGCGCTACCGCCCTGCTGTTTGCCCATGAGGCCATCGGCGGCGTGGTGTTCGGCGGGCTGATCGGCTACCTGGTGTACCTGATGATCAAGAGCATCGAGCAGCACCAGATCGAGGTGATGCTGACCCTGGCCCTGGTGATCGGCGGCTCGGCGATGGCCAGCGAACTGCACGTCTCGGCGCCGATCGCGATGGTGGTGGCGGGCCTGATCATCGGCAACCTGGGGCGCAACCTGGCGATGAACGACATGACCCGGCGCTACCTGGACGGTTTCTGGGAACTGCTCGACGACATGCTCAACGCCCTGCTGTTCGCCCTGATCGGCATGGAGCTGTTGCTGCTGCCGTTCAACTGGCTGCACTTGCTGGCCGCGAGCCTGCTGGCGGTGGCGATCGTGCTGTCGCGCCTGCTCACCGTAGCCCCGGCCATCGTCCTGCTACGCCGCTGGCGCAGCGTGCCACGCGGCACCATCCGGGTACTGACCTGGGGCGGCCTGCGCGGCGGGGTTTCGGTGGCGCTGGCCCTGGCCCTGCCATTGGGCCCGGAGCGCGACCTGGTACTGAGCATCACCTACATCGTGGTGCTGTCGTCGATCCTCCTGCAGGGCCTGACCATCGGCAAACTGGTGCGTCATGTCACCAAGGATGCTCCGGCCGCCGCCCAGGACGCTCACTGACAACCTGCCCCCTGTAGGAGCGAGCTTGCTCGCGATCGGCCCGTCCAGACACCGCACTGCTTCAAGCAGATCGCGTCGCCTGGCAGCCCTGATCGCGAGCAATCAAGCGTCGACCGGCTGCTCCTACAAGAAGACGGCTCAGGCGATCGGCTCGTCATCCTTGAACTGGTCCTTCACGTACCTGATCTCGGTACGACCGTGAGGGGCCGGCAAGCCGTCCTCGCCCAGGTTGACGAAGACCATCTTCTCGACGGTGAGGATGCTTTTGCGGGTGATCTTGTTGCGCACTTCACAGGTCAGGGTGATCGAGGTGCGGCCGAATTCGGTGGCGGTGATGCCCAGCTCGATGATGTCGCCCTGGCGCGAGGCGCTGACAAAGTTGATTTCGGAAATGTACTTGGTGACCACGCGCTGGTTGCCCAGCTGGACGATGGCGTAGATCGCCGCTTCTTCGTCGATCCAGCGCAACAGGCTGCCGCCGAACAGCGTGCCGTTGGGGTTGAGGTCTTCGGGTTTTACCCATTTGCGGGTGTGGAAATTCATGGGAGGGGCTCCGGGGTATTTGAGCGATTGCGGTGGATGTGCCCCCCAGCTTCAAGTTTCAAGCTTCAAGCTGCAAGTAAAAAGCGGCCTGCTCTTACTCGCAGCTTGAAGCTTGCACCTTGCCGCTTAAAGAAAGCTATAATCGCCTCCGTTTCAAAACGGTAACGATCACCTGATACCGTTTTCCCGCCACCTGTCCGAGGGGCGCTGCAGCAGGCTAGACCTGTCAGGCTCGGATGGGGCGTTGTCTGGCCGTGATGGTTCGGTCAGTCACTAAACGCACAACGGCGCCCATTCGCATACTTACGAATGGAGGCTCTTCATGAGCGCTGTCATCACGCCTGCAGATTTTACCGACTACAAAGTCGCCGACATGTCCCTGGCCGCCTGGGGCCGTCGTGAAACCATCATCGCCGAATCGGAAATGCCGGCCCTGATGGGTCTGCGCCGCAAATACGCCGCTGAACAACCGCTCAAGGGCGCGAAGATTCTCGGCTGCATCCACATGACCATCCAGACTGCCGTGCTGATCGAAACCCTGGTTGCCCTGGGTGCCGAAGTACGCTGGTCGTCCTGCAACATCTTCTCGACCCAGGACCAGGCCGCTGCCTCCATCGCCGCCGCCGGCATCCCGGTATTCGCCTGGAAAGGCGAGACCGAGCAAGAGTACGAGTGGTGCCTGGAGCAGACCATCCTCAAGGATGGCAAGCCATGGGATGCCAACATGATCCTCGACGACGGCGGCGACCTGACCGAGCTGCTGCACAAGAAGTACCCGCAGGTGCTGGATCGCGTCCACGGCGTGACCGAAGAAACCACCACCGGCGTGCACCGCCTGCTGGACATGCTGGCCAAGGGCGAGCTGAAGATCCCGGCCATCAACGTCAACGACTCGGTGACCAAGAGCAAGAACGACAACAAGTACGGCTGCCGTCACAGCCTGAACGATGCGATCAAGCGCGGTACCGACCACCTGCTGTCCGGCAAACAAGCGCTGGTCATCGGCTACGGTGACGTGGGCAAGGGTTCGGCCCAGTCCCTGCGTCAGGAAGGCATGATCGTCAAGGTTTCCGAAGTTGACCCGATCTGCGCCATGCAGGCCTGCATGGACGGTTTCGAACTGGTTTCGCCGTTCATCGACGGGATCAACACCGGTACCGAGGCGAGCATCGACAAGGCCCTGCTGGGCAAGATCGACCTGATCGTGACCACCACCGGTAACGTCAATGTTTGCGACGCAAACATGCTCAAGGCCCTGAAAAAGCGCGCCGTGGTCTGCAACATCGGTCACTTCGACAACGAAATCGACACCGCTTTCATGCGCAAGAACTGGGCATGGGAAGAAGTGAAGCCACAGGTGCACAAGGTTCACCGTACCGGCCCAGGCGCTTTCGACGCCCAGAACGACGACTACCTGATCCTGCTGGCCGAAGGCCGCCTGGTGAACCTGGGCAACGCCACCGGTCACCCAAGCCGCATCATGGACGGTTCGTTCGCCAACCAGGTCCTGGCGCAGATCTTCCTGTTCGGCCAGAAGTACGCCGACCTGTCGCCAGCCCAGAAAGCCGAGCGCCTGACCGTTGAAGTACTGCCGAAGAAACTCGACGAAGAAGTGGCCCTGGAAATGGTTCGCGGCTTCGGTGGCGTGGTCACCCAACTGACCAAGCAACAGGCTGACTACATCGGCGTGACCGTCGAAGGCCCGTTCAAGCCGCACGCTTACCGGTACTAAGAGCAGTTGCAAGCCTTGAGCTTCAAGCGGCAAGCGAGGGCCACAAGCCCTGCTTGCCGCTCGAAGCTTTCGGCTTCGTCCCTATTTGCTTAAACAGTTTCAAGCAGCCCGTTCCAGGCCCAAGAGTCGAGCGCACCTCCGCTACTCTTGCAGTTTGTGGCTTGCAGCTTGTAGCTGGAGGTTTCCTCCATGTCCCAAGACCGTCGCTACAGCTTCGAGTTCTTCCCGACCAAGACCGATGCTGGGCATGAAAAACTGCTCGCCACTGCCCGCCAGCTGGCCAGCTACAACCCCGACTTCTTCTCCTGCACCTACGGTGCCGGTGGCTCGACCCGCGACCGCACGATGAACACCGTGCTGCAGCTCGAAAGCGAAGTGAAGATCCCGGCCGCACCGCACCTGTCCTGCGTGGGTGACAGCAAGGCCGACCTGCGTGGCCTGCTGACCCAGTACAAGGCTGCCGGCATCAACCGTATCGTCGCCCTGCGCGGCGACCTGCCTTCGGGCATGGGCATGGCCAGCGGCGAGCTGCGTCACGCCAACGACCTGGTGAGTTTCATTCGTGAAGAGACCGGCGATCACTTCCACATCGAAGTGGCGGCGTATCCGGAAATGCACCCGCAGGCGCGCAATTTCGAAGACGACCTCAACAACTTCGTGCGCAAGGCCAACGCCGGCGCCAACAGTGCGATCACCCAGTATTTCTTCAACGCCGACAGTTATTTCTACTTCGTCGAACGCGTGCAACAAATGGGTGTGAACATCCCGATCGTGCCCGGCATCATGCCGATCACCAACTACAGCAAGCTGGCGCGTTTCTCCGACGCCTGCGGCGCGGAAATCCCGCGCTGGATCCGCAAGCAACTGGAAGCCTACGGCGACGACAGCCAAAGCATTCAGACGTTCGGCGAACAGGTCATCACCGAAATGTGTGAACGTTTGTTGCAAGGCGGGGCGCCAGGGCTGCATTTCTATACCCTGAACCAAGCCGAGCCAAGCCTGGCCGTCTGGAACAACCTGAAGCTGCCGCGTTAACCGCCCGGCAACATCAGAAAAGGCCTTGGCGAAATCCAGGGCCTTTTTTTTAACCCCCAATACATCC
Source organism: Pseudomonas sp. SBT1-2 (assembly GCF_028640875.1). Taxonomy (NCBI): domain Bacteria; kingdom Pseudomonadati; phylum Pseudomonadota; class Gammaproteobacteria; order Pseudomonadales; family Pseudomonadaceae; genus Pseudomonas; species Pseudomonas sp. SBT1-2. The sequence goes on from NZ_JAQZAA010000059.1 coordinate 11,637, forward strand.
GAAGGATCGCCGTAGATGTCCACAGGCAGCACCGCAGCACGCCCACAATTGATCTATCTGGTTTACGGCGCCGCGACCTATCACCAGGAAGCCGCGTTCAGCATTGCCAGCGCCCTGGCCGGGCTGCGCGAAACACCGGGCGAAGCCCTCGACATCCAGGTCTTCACCGACAATGCCGCGCCTTACCGCGACCTGCCTGTGCGCGTGCGCCCCCTGGACGAAAACACCCGCCAGGCCTGGATCGCCCCACACGGCTACCACTTTCGCGCCAAGCACGTGGTGATGCAGCAGGTGCTGCAAGAGTCCGAACTGGCGCTGCTGATCGACACCGATACCTTTTTTCACTGCTCGCCGCTGGAGCTGTTTCGCCGCATCCAGCCCGGCACCCTGCTGTGTAACGCCTTCGGCATGTGCTACGGCGCCAACAAGGAGTCCGGCCTCTACCAGTCCCTGGCCGGCTTGCTGCAGGAACGCAAACTCGCCGACGACCAGATGCCGCTGCTGAACTCCGGCGTGATCGGCCTGCACCGCGCCGACGCCGATGTGCTGGAGCGCTCCATCGCCCTGATGGACGAGCTGTACCCGCTGGCCAACGGCGCCTACACCCTCGAAGAGTTCTGCCTGTCGGTGGCGGCCTATCGCACCAAGCAGGTTCGCGAATGCCCCGACCTGATCCACCACTACTGGAGCCGCAAGCAGCTGTTTCGCGCCAAGATCAAGGCCTGGCTGGACAAGCACGGCGCAGCACCCACCAGCAGCGTCGCCCTGGACGAAACCCGCCTGGTCACCGCGACCCTGCCACGCCCACCGGCGTTGCAACGCCTGGCCTACAAGATCGTGACCCTGGCCCTGCCCGGGCACCAGCGGCAGTTCATGCGCGAAATCCTCTACGGCTGCTACCGCCACACCAACGAATTCGACCAGGCCTGCGCCCCGGTCTGGTGGGAGAAAGCCCGGGAAAACGCCGAAGGCCGCCTGAAAAAGCCGCTCAACAGCCATCAACTCGAGCGCTGGTTCAACCACCCGGTGATTCGCCTGGTACTGGGCCAGCGACGCAAGGCCATCTACCTGCATCTGATCGAGACAAAGGCTGACTGAGGCTTGAGCTAGACAGCCTCTGGTATTGGGCGACCTCTCGTCGTAATCTCCAGCGATGCCCCTCATCGCCCAGCTGCTGACAGCCTTTATCTGTGCTTGCCTGAGCCTCACCGCCCATGGCGAGAAGCTGCGCATTGTCACCGAGCCCTGGGCCCCTTATGTCTATGAGGGACAGGGCAAGGCCCAGGGGCTGGATTACGAAACCACGGCCATCGTCTTCCAGCGCCTGGGGATCGAAGTCGAATGGCAGTTCCTGCCCTGGAAACGTTGCCTGGCCATGCTCGAACAGGGCCAGGCCGACGGTGCCCTGGACATTTTTCACAGCAACGAACGCGAAAGCAGCCTGCTCTACCCCAGCGAGCCGCTGTCGGACGTCGAGTTCGTGATGTTCTATGCCAATGCCCGGCCCTTTCCGTTCCGCACCCTGGAAGACTTGCGCGGCCTGACCGTGGGCACCTCTCCCGGCTATCTGTACAGCCAGGACTTCAGGGAATCCACGCTGTTCAAGCACGAGCCGGCGCCGACCCACGAAGCCAACTTCGGCAAGCTGCTGCGCGGCCGCATCGACCTGCTGATCACCGATCGGCGGGTCGGCCAGCATCTGCTCGACCAACTGGACATTCGCCAGCAGATCACCGAGAACCCGGTGGTCATCAGCCGCCAGAGCCAGTTTCTGGCGGTACGGCGCAATGCCGGCATGGACTTGCTGGTGCAGCGTTTCGGCGCCGAACTCAAGCGTTTCAAGCGCGAGCCGGCCTACGCCGAACTGAGCGCCCGCTACGGCGCGGCACCGGCGATTGCCGACTCAAGCGCAATGCCGCCCGGCGCCCCGCTGAAAACCGTTGAGCAGCAGGAACGCAGCGCACGCTGATTGCTCTGTTATACTCCGGCCTTCCCGCCAGGCTCACGCCCGGACGCTCGATCCTGTTCAAGGCATCTCGATACCGCTACAGCGCAGCCACAAGGCCCGCGCGAGCCCTCGCCGATGAGCCTTCAGGAGCCAGCAGGACCGGACGGGATTGCGTCCTCTTAAACGCCATTCGCGCCAGGCAAGACTATCCCTCTGGGCCAAGCCCTCACTAAAACAGGATTACTCATGTCCTTTGCTTCCCTCGGTCTCTCCGAGGCTTTAGTCGGCGCCATCGAAGCCGCCGGCTACACCCAGCCTACTCCGGTGCAACAGCGGGCCATTCCCGCCGTGTTGCAAGGTCGCGACCTGATGGTCGCGGCACAGACAGGTACTGGTAAAACCGGCGGTTTCGCCCTTCCGATCCTGGAACGGTTGTTTCCCAACGGTCACCCGGACAAATCCCAGCGTCATGGCCCGCGCCAACCGCGCGTCCTGGTCCTGACCCCAACCCGCGAACTGGCCGCGCAAGTGCACGAGAGCTTCAAGGTCTATGCCCGCGACCTGAAGTTCGTCAGTGCCTGCATCTTCGGTGGCGTCGGCATGAACCCACAGGTTCAGGCCATGGCCCGCGGCGTCGACGTGCTGGTGGCCTGCCCCGGCCGCCTGCTCGACCTGGCCGGCCAAGGCAGCGTCGACCTGTCCCACGTGGAAATCCTCGTGCTCGACGAAGCCGACCGCATGCTCGACATGGGCTTCGTCCATGACGTGAAGAAAGTCCTCGCACGCCTGCCCGCCAAGCGCCAGAACCTGCTGTTCTCCGCGACCTTCTCCAAGGACATCACGGACCTGGCCGGCAAGCTGCTGCACAACCCCGAGCGCATCGAAGTCACGCCGCCGAACACCACGGTCGAGCGTATCGAGCAACGGGTGTTCCGCCTGGCCGCCAGCCACAAGCGTGCCTTGCTGGCCCACCTGATCACCGCTGGCGCCTGGGAACAGGTACTGGTCTTCACCCGTACCAAGCACGGCGCCAACCGCCTGGCCGAGTACCTGGACAAGCACGGCCTGACCGCCGTCGCCATCCACGGCAACAAGAGCCAGAACGCCCGCACCAAGGCCCTGGCCGACTTCAAGGCCGGTGAAGTGCGGATCCTGGTCGCCACCGACATCGCCGCCCGTGGCCTGGACATCGACCAGCTGCCACACGTGGTCAACTTCGAACTGCCGAACGTCGACGAAGACTACGTGCACCGCATTGGCCGTACCGGTCGTGCCGGTCGTTCGGGCGAAGCGATCTCGCTGGTCGCGCCGGACGAAGAGAAGCTGCTCAAGAGCATCGAGCGCATGACCAAGCAGAAGATCCCCGACGGCGATCTGATGGGCTTCGATGCCAGCGCCGTGGAAGCCGAGAAACCGGAAGTGCGCGAGCGTCCGGACGTGCGTAACCCGCGCAATTCCCGTGGCCCGCGTGGCGACGGTCCGAACGGCGGTGGTGGTGGCGGCGGCCGCAAAGACAAAGGCAAGGACAAGGGCAAGGAAAAACCGGCCGCTCGCGGCGACCGTCCAGCCCGTGAGCAGAAGCCTCGCGAAGGCACCCCGGCCCGCGAACAGCGCCAGCCGACGCCACGCGCCGACCGCGCCCCGGATGAGTTCCTGGACGACGACGTGGACAACTTCGGCAACCGCGCCGACTACGTCAGCCCGTACCAGAACAAGAACAACCAGAGCCGCGGTCGTCGTCCAGGCGCGCCAGGCCAGGGCGCAGCAGCCAACAGCAATGCGCCACGCAGCGGCGGCCAGGGGCGCTCCGGCGGTCCGCGCAATAGCAATGGCGCCAGCACCGGCACGCCACCTGCCAAGCGCAACGGCCCACGCAGCGGTGCTCCACGTGACGGCCAGGCCCGTCGCGAAGAGTCGCGCAATCGTCGTCCGGCCCGTGACGACCAGGCGCGTCAGGAACCGGCGGTACAGAACCCGCGTGGCAACCAGCCGAAGATCATGCACAAGGAATCGAAAGCTGACCGCTTCCCGACACCCGAGCAGCTCGATCAACTGCCAAGCCGTCCACGTGGCGAGAAACCAGCCTTGCTGACCCGCAATCGCTGAGTTACCCGCGGCAATAAAAAACGCCCCTGATCTTGCGATCAGGGGCGTTTTTTTTATGGCCTCTGTAGCCGCTGCCGAGGCTGCGATCGACCGGGAACCGGTCGCCGGCCTCAAGGGCCATGAAGGTCCTGAGGACCTTGTCGCAGCCTCGCGGGCTCGGCAGCGGCTACAGACGAAGCATTACTTCGCTTTCACACCTTCGAAGGTGATGTACAGGTCGACATTGTTGGAGGCCGGGCCCAAGTCCATCATCTTGCCGAAATCCTGGCGATTGATGCTGGTGGTGCCTTCGAAGCCGGCACGGTAGCCGCCCCATGGGTCCTTGCCTTCACCCAGGAAGGTCGCCTTGACCACGACCGGCTTGGTCACACCGTGCAGGGTCAGGTCGCCGGTCACGTCGGCAGTCTGCTTGCCATCGGCGTTCTTGCCGGTTGGCTTGACGCTGGTGGAGACGAACTTGGCGTCAGCGAACTTGCCCACGTCCAGGAAGTCTTTGCTGGCGATGTGCTTGTCGCGCTCGGCGTGGTTGGTGAACACGCTGGCGGTGCGCACATTGACTTCGATCTTGGCGTCTTCAGGCTTGGCCGCGTCGAAGCTGAACTTGCCGTCCAGGTCCTTGAAGGTACCGGTGATGAAGCTGTAGCCCAGGTGGCTGATCTTGAAGTCGACGAAGGCGTGCTGGCCTTCCTTGTCGATCACGTAATCAGCGGCCATCGCCTGACCGGCAGACAACAGAGCAGAACCGATTGCCAGAGCGGCGAGAGTCTTTTTCAACATGCTTTCTATTCCTTTTGAGTCGAGGTTGAGCATCAGGCTTTGCGTCCCAGCATACGAGCCAGGGTCGCGTCACGATCGATAAAGTGGTGTTTCAAAGCGGCCAGAGCATGCACTCCGGCAAAGATCACCAGGGCCCAGGCCAGGTACAGATGCACCTCGCCGGCCACATCCGCCTGGTCCGGCAGTCCGGAAACCAGGGCGGGAATTTCAAACAGGCCAAACACCGGGATCCCGACACCGTCTGCGGTGGAAATCAGGTAACCGGCAATCATCACAGCGAACAGACTGAGATACAGGAAGGCATGGCCGAAGGTAGCGCCCAGGCGCGTCAGGCGACCGTGGTTGGCCGGTGCCGGTGGCGGCGGGCTGACAAAGCGCCACAGCACCCGCAGCAACATGATCGCGAACAGCGTCAAGCCAATGCTTTTGTGCAGGTCCGGCGCATCTTTGCGCCAGGCACTGTAGTAATCCAGGCCGACCATCCACAGGCCCAGGGCGAACAATCCAAAGACTGCCAGCGCCACACTCCAGTGCAGGAAAATGCTTACCCAGCCATAGCGGGAAGAAGAGTTACGTAGCTGCATCACTTAAATCCTGTAAGAACTGCTGCCCAAGACTATCGATTTAACTATCGAATTAAAGCGGAAATTTTCGCTTTGAAATATCGAGAAATACGATGTTGATCCTACGAACACTAAATTAACCAGGCATTAAGGTCTACGTGGGGAAAACGTGACAGACCGTCCTGCGGCCGCGATCAATTCGCCCTTCCAGGCATGCAATGGGTTGTGACACGGCCTGGCATTGCATAGGCTTGCGCGATTGTTTGCTCGCGTACTTAGAGCCGCCTCCAGGAGACTGAACATGGGCCTCAACAACCAGTGGATGCAACGCGATCTCGCGGTGTTATGGCATCCCTGCACCCAGATGAAAGACCACGAGCAGCTGCCGCTGATCCCGATCAAGCGCGGCGAAGGCGTGTGGCTGGAGGACTTCGAAGGCAAGCGCTACCTCGACGCGGTCAGCTCCTGGTGGGTCAACGTATTCGGCCACGCCAACCCGCGCATCAACCAGCGCATCAAGGATCAGGTCGATCAGCTGGAGCACGTGATCCTCGCCGGCTTCAGCCATCAGCCGGTGATCGAGCTGTCCGAGCGCCTGGTGAAAATGACCCCCGAAGGCCTGACCCGCTGCTTCTATGCCGACAACGGCTCGTCGTGCATCGAAGTGGCGATGAAGATGAGCTTCCACTACTGGTTCAACCGCGGCCAGAAGGACAAGAAGCGCTTCGTCACCCTGACCAACAGCTACCACGGCGAAACCATCGCCGCGATGTCGGTGGGCGATGTGCCGCTGTTCACCGAGACCTACAAGGCCCTGCTGCTGGACACCCTCAAGGTGCCGAGCCCGGATTGCTACCTGCGCCCCGAAGGCATGAGCTGGGAAGAACACTCGCGCAACATGTTCGTGGCCATGGAGCAGACCCTGGCGGAACACCACGCCACCCTCGCCGCGGTGATAGTCGAGCCGCTGATCCAGGGCGCCGGCGGCATGCGCATGTATCACCCGGTGTACCTCAAGCTGCTGCGCGAGGCCTGCGACCGCTACGGCGTGCACCTGATCTTTGATGAGATCGCCGTCGGCTTCGGCCGCACCGGCACGATGTTCGCCTGCGAACAGGCCGGCATCCGCCCGGACTTCCTCTGCCTGTCCAAGGCCCTGACCGGCGGCTACCTGCCGCTGGCCGCATGCCTGACCACCGACGAGGTCTACAGCGCCTTCTACGACGACTACCCGACCCTGCGCGCCTTCCTCCACTCCCACAGCTATACCGGCAACCCGCTGGCCTGTGCAGCGGCGCTGGCGACCCTGGATATCTTCGAGCAGGACAACGTCATCGCGAACAACCGGGCGCTGGCCCAGCGCATGGCCAGCTCGACCGCGCACCTGGCGGATCACCCGCACGTCGCGGAAGTACGCCAGACCGGCATGGTGCTGGCCATCGAGATGGTCCAGGACAAGGCCAGCAAGACCGCCTACCCGTGGCAGGAACGCCGTGGCCTGAAAGTCTTCCAGCACGCCCTGGAGCGTGGCGCCCTGCTGCGTCCGCTGGGCAGCGTGGTGTATTTCCTGCCGCCCTACGTGATCACCCCGGAGCAGATCGACTTCCTCGCCGAGGTGGCCAGCGAAGGCATCGATATCGCCACCAGCGACAAGGTCAGCGTGGCGGTACCCAAGGACTTCCACCCAGGCTTCCGCGATCCGGGCTGATAACCGCGCGAGCAAGCCCGCCCTCCGTAGGAGCGAGCTTGCTCGCGAAAAGCTCCGACTGACTGACACCGATCCAGAATTTTCCCCAGAGAACCACCATGAGACTGTCCCGCTTCTTTATCGACGCCCCCCTGAGCCTCGGCGAGCACGAACTGCCGGAAGCCCAGGCCCACTACATCGGGCGCGTGCTGCGCATGGCCGAGGGCGATGCGCTGCAGCTGTTCGACGGTTCGGGCAACGAATTTCGCGGCACCCTGCTGGAAGTCGGCAAGAAACGCGTGGTGGTCCGGCTCGATGAAAGCTTCGCCGGGCAGGTCGAGTCGCCGCTGCAGATCCACCTCGGCCAGGGCCTGTCCCGGGGCGAGCGCATGGACTGGGCGATTCAGAAAGCTACCGAGCTGGGAGTGAATGAAATCACCCCGATCTTCAGCGAGCGCTGCGAAGTGCGGCTCAAGGACGAACGCGCCGACAAGCGCCTGGCCCACTGGCGCCAGGTGGCTGTCAGCGCCTGCGAACAATGCGGGCGCTCGCGGGTGCCGGTGATTCATCCGCCAGTGCTGCTGGCCGACTGGATCAAGCAGACCCAGGCCGACCTCAAGCTGGTGCTGCACCCGGTGGCCGAGCCGCTGGTGAGCCACGCCAAACCGGCGACCCTGGCATTCCTGATCGGCCCGGAAGGCGGTCTGTCCGACACCGAAGTGGACCAGGCCCAGGACGCGGGCTTCCTGCCGGCGCGCCTTGGGCCGCGGGTGCTGCGCACCGAAACCGCGCCGGTGGTAGCGCTGGCCGTGGCGCAGCAACTCTGGGGCGACTTCTAACCCCTTCTGTAGGAGCGAGCTTGCTCGCGAAAAACGGACTCAGACAACGTAATTTCCACGTCCGGACGATCCAATCGCGAGTAAGCTCGCTCCTACGGAGGGGCCGATCACTCCACCGGATCGCTCACCGGCTTGGCGATGATGGCCTTCAACTCGCTGGTCATCGGAAATTCCAGGTTCAGGCCCTTGGGTGGAATCGGTTGTTCGAACCAGCGCTGGTAGATCCCGTTGATCTCCCCGGAGCGGTACAGGTCCGCCAGGGTGCTGTTCACCAGTTCCAGGAACTGCGGATCGTCCTTGCGCACCATGCAGCTGTAGATTTCCCGCGACTGCTCCTCGCCGACCACCACCCAGTTGTGCGGATCGCGGGCCTTGGCCCGTTCGCCATAGAGCAGCGCGTCGTCCATGTAGAACGCCGCGGCGCGACCGGATTGCAGCATCTGGAAGGCTTCGCCGTGGTCCTTGGCGCTGATCACGAACATGTCGATCTTGTGCTCGACGTTGTAACTCTTGAGGAACCGCTCGTTGGTGGTGCCGGCGGTGGTCACCACGTTCTTGCCGCGCAGGTCGGCGAAGCTCTTGATCCCGCTGTCCCTGGCGGTCAGCAACTGGCCTTTGACGTAGATAAAGCCATAGGAGAACGCCACCTGCTTCTGCCGTTCGGCGGTCACTCCGGTGGAGCCGCATTCCAGGTCCACGGTGCCGTTCTGCACCAGCGGAATGCGGGTCTGGGACGTCACCAGATTGTATTTCACCGCCAGTTGCGGCAGCGCCAGCTTGTGGCGGATGCGCTCGACGACCTTGCTCGCCAGGTCCACCGAGTAGCCCATGGGTTTGCCGCTGTTGTCACCCACGTAGGAAAACGGCACCGACGCATCGCGATAACCCAGGGTAATACTGCCGGCATTGGCGATCTTGCCCAGGGTGCCAGTCAGCGGCGCCTCGCTGGCATACAGCGGGGAGCCGAGCAACAGACCCAGGGTGCAGCCGAGCAACGTGATTTTTTGCATTGTTATTCTCCGTTGTGGGTGAAGGCGTTAGCGGCGAACCGCGATGACAGTGATTTCCACCAGGATGTCCGGACGCGCCAAGGCGGCCTGCACGGTGGTGCGGCTTGGCGCCTGGCCCGGGGACAGCCAGGCCGACCAGACCTCGTTCATCGCGGCAAAGTCTTGCTGGATGTCTTTCAGGTAGAGGGTCGCACTGAGCAGATGATCCTTGTCGCTGCCGGCCTCGGCCAGCAAGGCGTCGATCTTCGTCAGCACTTCGCGGGTCTGGCCGGCGGCATCGGTGGCCGGGCCCGGCACCTGGCCGGAGAGGAAGATCAGATCGGCAAAACTCACGACAGCGCTGAGGCGGTCATTGCTGTGGAGACGCTGGATGGTCATGGGACAGCTCCTTGTATGCGAAAGAAATCAGGCGGCATGGGGCGCGAGTCCCTGCATGTCGATGGAAGGATGGCGCTGGCCGATCAGCTCGGCCAACAGCCGCCCGCTGCCACAGGCCAGGGTGAAACCCAGGGCGCCATGGCCGAGGTTGAGCCACAGGTTGCGGTAACCGGTGGCACCAATCAGCGGTACGCCGCTGGGGGTCGCCGGGCGCATTCCGGCCCACTCGATGGCGGCATCGTAGTCGCCGGCGTTGGCGAAGGTTTCCCGGGCCTGGCGCTGCATCAGGGCCAGGCGCTTGGGGTCCAGGGACGGGTCGAAACCGACGATATCGACCATCGCCGCCACCCGCAGCTGCTGGCCGATCCGTGCGTAGACGATCTTGCGGTTGTAGTCGGTGATGCTGATCTCCGGCGCCCGGTGCCCCGCGCCGATCGGCACGCTGAGGCTGTAGCCCTTGAGTGGATACAGCGGCAGCTTCAGCCCGGGCAGCGCCAGCTCGCCACTGCGATGGCCGGCGGCGAGTATCAGTTGATCCACCGCCAGCACCTCGGCGCCCAGCTCGATGGCCTGCACCTGGCCGCCCGCCTGACGAATACCGGTGACCTGGCGCCCCGTCAGCAGCTGGCAGCGACCGGAAGCCTGCAGCCGCGCCACCAGTTGCTGGCAGAAGGCGTGACAGTCGGCCACCTCTTCGTCCGGGGTGAAGATGCCGCCGACAAAGGGCGCGCCGCCGAGGGTCGGCTCCAGTTGTGCGCATTCGCCAGCGGACAACACCTGTTGCTGGCGCGGATCGGCCAGTCCATGGCGGGCATGCTCGAAACTGGCGGTTTCGCGGAAAGTCACCAGCTTGCCGTTACGCCGCCAGTGAAAACCCTCGAGCCGATCCTCCTCGCGCCAGCGCTGCAAGGTGGCCTGGCTCAGCAGCGCCAGGCGCAGCAGGTGGGCACCGTTGCGCCGGTTGACCGAGCCGCGGCAGGCCGCCAGGAACCCGGCCATCCAGCGCCATTGCGCCGGGTCCAGGCGCGGGCGCAGCTTCAGCGGCGAATCGCCCCGCAGCATCCAGCCCAGCGCCTGCCAGGGCACGCCGGCATCGGCCAGCGGCGCCACGTAGCGGTACGACAGCTGGCCGCCGTTGGCGAAGCTGGTCTGGCTGGCGAAGGATTCGCGCGCCTCCACCAGGCTGACGTCGAACCCCTCGCGAACCAGGGCGTAGGCGCTGGCCAGGCCGATGACCCCGCCGCCGATGATGCAAACCCGCTGTGCCATGTCAGTCCTTAAACCTTGTTGAGCGGGCTTCAGGTTAGGACCAGGTGACAGGCCCGGGACAATGAATAAAGATGGACCCCCCATAAACAAAGGTTATGGACTCATCATGCGACTGCGTCATATCGAGATTTTCCAGGCCATCCGCCAGACCGGCTCGATCAGCGGCGCGGCGCAACTGCTGCACGTCTCCCAGCCAGCGGTGACCAAGGTCTTGCAGCACGCCGAGCAGCAGCTGGGGTTCCCGCTGTTCCTGCGGGTCAAGGGCAAGTTGCAGGCCACCCCGGAAGCCCTGGAGCTGGAGCGCGAAGTCGACAAGGTCAGCGAAAGCCTGCAAGGGGTGCGACGCCTGGCCCAGAGCCTGCGCCGCGAGCCGGGCCACAGCCTGCGGATCGGCGCCACGCCGGCGCTGGCCCTGTCCTTGCTGCCGCCGGCCATCAACCAGTGGACCCGACGCTACCCGGACATCGTCTGCGAGCTGTCCAGCGCCCACAGCCGCGAGCTGGTACAGAACCTGCTGATGCGCGAGATCGATGTGGCCCTGACCCTGCAACGCCCGGATCATCCGGGGCTGACCGCCCAGGCCCTGGCCAGCGGGGTGCTGGTGGCGCTGGCGCCGCTGGATTACTGGCCCCAGGCGGCCAGGGGCACCCCGCTGCCCTTGATGGAATTGGCGGGGGCGCCCTTGATCGGCCTGTCCAGCGCCGACCCGCTGGCGGCGAAACTCGACGGTTACCTGAAAGCCGTGGAGCCGGCGCCACGGGTCAGCATTGCCGTGCAGACCTACTCCCTGGCCCGGGCCATGGTCGAATCCGGGGCCGGGCTGGCGGTGATCGACCCCTTCACCGCCCTAGGCGCCTCCCCCGCCAGCACCGCGATTCGCCCGCTGACCCCAGCGCTGCCGATCACCCTGTATGCCGTGACCCGCGCGGCGGAGGCCCTGCCCCATACCTTGAGCAGCCTGCTGGAGATCTTCGGCGGCCGGGCGCAGGAACAGCTGGATCGGTTGATGACCGGGGATTGAGGCGGCCCTACCGGGCCTTGTCGCGAGCAATCGAGCGTCGACCGGCTGCTCCTACAGAAGCACCTCGTACCTGTAGGAGCGAGCTTGCTCGCGATGAACGATAACGCGGTCGCCCGTCACAACACATAGAAAAAGATCGCCACAAAGTGCAGCAAACTGCCGGCGATCACGAACAGGTGCCAGATCCCGTGGGCGTGGCGCAAACGGCTGTCGAGGGCGAAGAAGATGATGCCGACGGTGTAGAGCACCCCGCCCGAGGCCAGCCAGGCGAAGCCGGCGGGGCCCAGGGCCGCCAGCAGCGGCTTGACCGCCACCAGCACGATCCAGCCCATCACCGCATAGATCACGATGGACAGGATGCGCGCCTCGGAGCGCGGCTTGATCTCCTGCAGGATGCCGATCAGTGCCAGCCCCCAGACGATCCCGAACAGCGTCCAGCCCCAGGGTCCGCGCAGGGTCACCAGGCAGAACGGCGTATAGCTGCCGGCGATCAGCAGGTAGATGGAGAAGTGATCGACCTTCTGCATGATGCTTTTCGCCCGCCCGCGCACGCTGTGGTACAGGGTCGAGGCGCTGTACAGCACCAGCAGGGTGAAACCGTAGATCGCCACGCTGACAATTTTCCACGGACTGCCGTCGAGGCTGGCCAACACCAGCAGCCAGATCCCCCCGACAAGTGCCGCCACCGCGCCGACCAGATGCGTCCAGGCGTTGAGTCTTTCCCCGTGATACATGTGCCACTCACCTCCCAAGGCGGAAAATCTACGCAAGGCTCAGGCCTATAGCCTGAAAGCGCAATGTTTCCGAATAAAGCTATGGACGAAAAAACCTCCAGCCAAGTCATGACCCGGCAGGCACAATCGGAGCATTCGAATAAGAGTGCCCATCATGCTGATCGATGAAGAGTTGACCCTGAAAAAGCTCGAAGTGTTTCTGGCGTTCATGCGCACCGGCAACCTGGCGCGCGCCGCCGCCGAGTTGCAGACCAGCAATGTCAGCGTGCATCGGGCCATTCACTCCCTGGAAAGCGCCCTGCGCTGCCCGCTGTTCAAGCATGAAGGGCGCAACCTGACGCCGCTGGAAAGCGCCTTCGTCCTCGAAGAACGGGCGCAGAAGCTGATCCAGGACGTGCTCGAAAGCGTGCGCCTGACCCGCGAAGCCGCCGGATTCTCGGCGGAGCGCTTCAAGCTCGGCTCCCTGTATTCATTGACGGTGAAGACCGTGCCGCAGCTGATCATGGGCTTGAAGCTGCGCCGTAGCGAGCTGAATATCGACCTGATCCTCGGTTCCAACATCGACCTGCTGTACAAACTGAAGAACATGGAAGTCGACGCAATCCTGGTATCCCTGGACGACAGCGTCAGCGACCCGGACTGCGAGCAGATCCCGCTGTTTTCCGACGATATCTTCCTGGCCACGCCGGCCGATTCGCCATTCGCCCAGCAGGCGGAAGTCGACCTCAGCGATGTGCGCGACGCGACCTTCATCACCCTGACCCAGGGCTTCGCCACCCATCAGGACGGTGTGCGGGTGTTCAAGCAGGCGGGTTTCGAGCCGAAGGTGGCGATGCAGGTCAACGACATCTTCACCCTGCTGAGCATGGTCAGCTCGGGGGTGGGCTATGCCCTGCTGCCGGGAAGGATTGCCGCAGTGTACGAAAACCGCGTGAAGCTGATTCCGCTGCAGGCGCGCTACCGGCTGCAACAGCATATCGGCGTGGTATTCCTCAAGGCCAAGGAGCGTGATCCGAACCTGCTGGCGTTGCTGGCGGAGTGCCGGATGTATGCCAATCGGCAGGATTAGAACGCCAGAGTTTTGGTGTGATCATGAGATGGTCATCGCGGGCAAGTCGGATCGCCGCCCGCTCGCTCCTACAGATGCCACGTATTCTGTAGGAGCGGAGCTTGCCCGCGACGACGTCAGCTCAGCCCACCAACCCGCGCACGATGAAGAACAGCAACGAAGGCCCGAGCAGGCAACCCAGCCCGGTATGGAAGGTCGCGGTCAACGCACCGTAAGGCACCAGGCGCCGGTCGGTCGCCGCCAGGCCCGCGGTCACCCCGCTGACGGTGCCGGCCAGGCCACCGAAGACCATCGCCGAACGCGGGTTGTCCAGACCCATCCAGCGCGCCGCCATGGGCGTGCCGACCATCACCAGGATCGCCTTGATCAGTCCGGTGGCGATGGACAGCGCCACCACATCGGAACTGGCGCCGATCGCCGCCCCGGTTACAGGGCCGACAATGTAGGTCACCGCACCGGCGCCGATGGTGGTCATGCTCACTGCATCGCGATAACCGAAGGCCCAGGCGATGCTCGCGCCGACGATGAACGGCAGCACAGTGCCGAGAAACAGCGCGATGGCGCCGATCATCCCGGCCTTGCGCGCCTCGGTGGCCTGTACCTCGAAGGCCGTGGCGACAATCGCAAAGTCCCGCAGCATGGCGCCGCCCATCAGGCCGATGCCGGAGAACAGCGCCAGGTCCGCCAGGCCCTTTTGCCCACCGGTGATGGTGCCGCCGACCCAGGCCAGCACCAGGCCGATGACGATGGCGATGGCCGAACCGTGTACCCGGCCGAACGTCAGGCGCTTGGACAGCAGCACCGAGACCCACATGATCACGCCGACGAAGGCGAAGGCGGTGACCAGGCCGTTGTGTTCCAGGCCTTTCTCGATCAGATCCCACATATCAGCGTCCCCCTGCCGCAGCGGCGCCAGGGGCGACACTGTCCGGTTCGTCCGGCAACGGTTCGCCTTTGTTGGTGCGGCTGATCAGGGCGATGGTGCCACCACAGAGCAGCACCGAACCGATGGCCGCCAGTACCGCCACCGGGCCGCCGTGCAGGGCGGTCACCACGTTCTGTTGCGCGGCCATGGCCACCACCACCGGGATGTACATGGCGCCCCAGAAGCCGACGCCCATCTCGCAGTCCTTGGTCATGCCACCGTGCCTGTGCATCCACAGCCGCGCGCAGATCAGCAGGATCATGGCGATGCCCACCCCGCCGACGTTGGATTTCACCCCCAGCAGGACGCCGAGCATGTCACCGATAATCACCCCTGCCAGCGTACAGATCGCCAGCAGCGCCACACCGTAAATAATCATTGTTGTAGTCCTCAAAGTGCATCGTCGAAGTTGTTGTTCTTGTGCTTCGCCAGCTTGAGTCGGTGTCTAGGGTTGGCGGCTTCCCTCCTCACGCAACAGCGCTTGCAGGGTGTCGAGCCGGGCACCGTCACAGGCAATCACGGTGCCTTGCTCGAACACCCGGCGCGCCAGAGCGGTCAACACCGCACCGGGCGGCAGTTCGATCTGTAGCCGCACGCCGCGCTCGTAGGCGCTTTGCACGGTGCCGCGCCAATCCACCACCCGGCACATGTTGAAGGCCAGGTCGTCGCGCAACTGCTCTGGCGTGCGCAGCGGCCGCGCGCGGCTGCCGCTCAGGTAACCCAGGCGCGGCGGCTGCAGGGTCACCCTGGAGAACGCCTCGGCCAGTGCCTGGGCCGGCTGCTCCAGCAACGGGCAATGGGATGGCACGCTGACCGCAAGACGCTTGGCCACCCCGACACCGCAACTCCGGGCCAGCTCGGCGACCTGGGCCATGGCGGCATCGCTGCCGGCGATCACCACCTGGCTATCGGCATTGATATTGGCCAGGTACACCGGGTTGTCCGGGCTGTGCACCCGGGCCAGCAAGGCCTCCACCGTCGCCAGCTCCAGGCCGATGATCGCGGTCATGCCATAACCCTGTGGATAGGCCTGCTGCATCAGCTCGCCGCGCAGGCTGACCAGACGCAGCGCATCGCCAAAATCCAGGGCCCCGGCCACCACCGCGGCGGGATAGGCGCCAATCGACAAGCCCGCCACGTAATCCGCGCCGGGCCCGTTTTCCAGCAGCACCCGGGCATTGGCCACGCCGGCGATCAGCAGGCACAGCTGCACCGCCCGGGTACTCGCCAGGGCCTGGGGCGAATCCAGGGCCAGGGCATCCTCGCCCAGGACTTCGCTGGCCTGTCGCAGGCAGGCGTCCGCCAGGGCGCTGGTCGGCAGGCGATGCAACATTCCCGGCTGCTGCGCGCCCTGGCCTGGAAACACCAGCAGGCTGCTCACGCCACCTGCTCCAGGGCCTGCCACGGGTCGCTGACCAGACGCGCGCCACTGGCGCTTTTCAGCAGCACCCGCGTCGATGTCCCGGCCCATTCGCGCAGGGCCACCGCGCCGTTGGGTGTCTGCAATTGCAGGTCCACCGGGCAGACGGCGGCGTCGAGCCGCGCCAGCAACGCCCGGGCCTGGGCCCGGTCCATGGGCTGCGCAGTGCGCAGGATCAGGTCCAGGTCGCTCTGCCGATGCAGCGCCGGCACGCCGCTGGCCAGTTCAAAACCGGCACTGCCGCTGACACCCCAGGCCAGGCCAAGGGCATCCAAAGGTTCACGCAACCGGGCCAGTGCCTGGAGCGCTGGCCAGTCCCGATCCGACTCGACATACCGCAGCTCTTCCGGGCGCACCCGGCGCTCGATGGCCGCCACCGCCATCAGCGTCCCGTAGCGCTGCTCGCGCAGCCGCCCACGCACGCCCACCGCCACTTGCCCGGCCGCGGCCACCGCTCGACGCACCACCACCGGTTGCCCGGCAGCCATGGCCGTCACCGCCCAGGCCGGGGCATCGGCGGGCAACTGTTGCGGGGTCAGGCCCCACAGCAGGTCATGGGGCAGCAAGGCGCTGGTCATGGCGCTCACCACTGCTCGCGCAACAGCTGGCGGACCCGGCTGGAAGCGCCGCGATTGCTGGCCCCCAGGCGGCCCGACAGATCGCGGCCATGGGTGCGCGCATCGGCAATCGCCTGGCTCAGGCATTGCCGCACCTGGGCCAGATCGTCGGTGGTCGGCTGTTCGATCTGGCTGACCGAGAGGGTCTCCCAGAGCAGGCCGAGGCTGGCATAGTTGTCGATGTCATAGGCCATGGGCGGCACGCTGGCCGCCAGGGCCTCCAGTTCCTCGACACTGCGCAGGGTGACCCGTGCCGCCGACACCTTGCCCATGGCGTGCACCATCACCCCCGGATCGCGCAGGGCGATCAGGCGGTTGGCCTGGTAACCGTGGGCCAGGAAGGCCCCGGACATGGCCTTGCCCACCAGCAGGCCGATCACCGGATGCCCGGCCAGCCGGGCCCGGGCATAACTGTCGGCGGCCGCGGCCAGGGCCTGATGGATGCCCAGGGCTTCTTCGCGACGCCCATAGGCCTGGCTCGGCACATCGACTATGGCGATCAGCCCACGCTTGACGCTCTGCTCGCGGTCGGCCTCGATCGCCTCGTCCACCGCCTTGGCCAGGCCCCAACCCTCCAGCAGGCCGACCTCACCGTTGCGGGCGCGCACAAAAGGGTTGGCCGGGTCGGCGACCACGGCGATAAAGCGCACCGGCTGCTGCTCCAGCGTGGCATCCACCACTTTCAACGAGGCGGGCAAACCCGCGACCGGGGCGGCGCCCGCGCTCAGGGCCGTGAACCAATGCAGGCCCCGCAGGGAATAAGCACTCATCAGTGGTCTCCTCGGTACAGCTGGCGAACCGTCGCCGGGTCGATCTGTGGGTGGGCGTCCAGCCGGGCCAGGCGTTGCAGGTACAACTCGGCCTGGCGGCTGCGCTGCTCGTCGGGCAATCCCTGGGCCAGCAGTTCGCCGACCTGTTGGCGGATCTGCGCCACGTCGTCGGCCACATAACGGTCCGCCAGGCCGCTGGCGAAACGCTGCTCGCCGCCGGTCAGGCTCCAGATAAAGGGCCGGTCGCGGGAGTCGTATTCCTCGAGGCCGGCTTCCTGTTCGATCACCTGCGGGCCGTTGAGGCCCAGCCGCGCCTCCTGGGTCACCAGCAGGTAGCTGCACAGCCCGGCGGCAATCGACATGCCGCCAAAACAGCCAACACTGCCGGCCACGATGCCTATCACCGGCTGGTACTGGCGCAGGTCGACAATGGCCGCGTGAATGTCGGCAATCGCCGCCAGCCCGAGGTTGGCTTCCTGCAGGCGCACGCCGCCGGTTTCCAGCAGCAACACGGCGCGGGTAGGAATGCCCTTGCGGTTGTCTTCGGCCGCCAGTTCCAGGGCGCCGGCAATCTTCGCCCCGCCGACCTCGCCGAGGCTGCCGCCCTGGAACGCGCCTTCGATGGCGGCGATCACCACCGGCAGGCCGTCGATGCGGCCCTTGGCGATCACCACGCCGTCATCGGCCTGGGGCACCACGCCCTGACGGGCCAGCCACGGCGACATGACGCGCTGGAACGGATCGAGCAATTCGCGAAAGCTGCCAGCGTCCAGCAAGGCCTTGGCCCGCTGCCGGGCGCCGAGTTCGACGAAGCTGTGTTTGTTGAGCAAACGGGCGCTGTCAGTCATGGCCGATCTCCTCGAAACCCTGCTCCAGGCGCAAGCGCACCACGCCGGGGGTGGCGCCAAAATCATGGATATCGATGCTCAGGGCCGGCGGCGTCTGGCCGTCGAACATGCGCTCGAACAGATGCTGCCAGCGCGACGCGCTACCGTTGACCGAGGTCTGCACCTGAATGCTCAGCTTGCCGGGCTGCCCAGGCTCGAGCAGCACCTCCAGGTCGCCGGAGCCGACGCAGCCCACCAGCGCCCGGCCCCGGGCGGGTTGCCCGGCGGGAAATTCGAAAGACAAGGTTTCCATCACACTGCTCCCTGGATAAAGGCGGCGCCGGAGGCGATCCGGTCGATCAGCAGGCAGGCCGCGAGCAAGTCCGCGGCGCCACCGGGCGAGGCATTCAAGGCCAGCAGGCACTGGTCCAGCTCATGCAGGCGGCGACGCCCGGTCAGGCTGGCACTGCCACCGGAATCGAGCACCGCCTGGGCGCCCTGTTGCATCGCCTGCAGGCCCGCCTCGCCAGCGCGATAGAGCACGCAGGTGTCGGCCAGACCGGTCATGATCGCCAGCAGCGCATCGAGCCGGGCGTTCTGTTCGCCATGCCCCTGGGCCCGGCTGCGTTCGAGTTGCGGCAGGCCCCGTTGCAGCACAGCCGGAAAGCCCAACTGGGCTTCTTCCCGAGCGCCACGCACGCCATAGCGCAGCGCCACTTGCGCGCCGTGGCTGAGGGGCCGCGGCGCGTAACGATCGTCCAGCAGCGCCAGGCGCGCGGCCCGCAGGCACAGGGCGCCTGCCGTGTTGGCTTGCGGTTCCAGCGCGGCGGCGGCCACCAACAGGCCCAGGGCCCAGATCGCGCCACGATGGGTGTTCACCCCGTTGGTGGTAGCGAGCATCGCCGCTTCGCCTTCACGGCCGATGCGACCCAGGGCCTCGCGCAGGGGCAGGCCGACCGTGCCGAACTGGCTGGCGGCTTCGGCCATTTCCTTGAAGGCTGGCCACAGCGACAGGGCCGAGGCATGCATCAAGCCCAGGTGCAGGTCGCTGTGGGCGCCGTTACCACGACGGTCGACCAGGGCTGGTTTCGGCGACAGGTCGGCTTCGTCGATCAGCACGTCCACCGCCAGGTCCGCCAGGCGCTCGGCCAGGCTCAGGGGTTTGCTTTGCAGGTTGAAGGCGTGCATTTACCAGCTCCTGAACTTGGCGGGCGGGTTGTACAGGCCACCCGACCACTCCACCAGATCGGCGACGCTTTTTGCCGCCAGCAGCTCGCGGCTGGCGTCGGTGCGGCGGATGCCGAGGTCTTCGGGCAGGGCGATCAGGCCTTCGCGGCGCATGCGCGCGGTGTCTTTCAGGTTGTGGCGCAAGCCGATGGCGGTCACCCCGGCCACCGCCGCGATCATCGCCTGGCGCTCTTCCAGGGAACGCGCCTTGTACAGGTAGGCGATGCCCTCCTCGGTCAGCAGGTGGGTGACGTCGTCGCCGTAGATCATGATCGGCGCCAGGGGCATGCCGCTCTTGCGTGCCACTTCCACGGCGTCGAGGGTTTCGACAAAGGTGGGTTTGCCGCCTTCCTGGAAGGTCTCGACCATCTGCACCACCAGCTTCTTGCCGCGTTCGAGCATGGCCGCCGGCGCGTCGCTCTGATCCTGGCGCATATCCAGCCAGGCCGGGGTGCCGTGGCGCCGGCCGCGCGGGTCGTGGCCCATGTTCGGCGCACCGCCGAAGCCGGCCAGTCGGCCGCGGGTCACGGTGGAGGAATGGCCATCGCCATCGACCTGCAGGGTGGCGCCGATAAACAGGTCCACCGCGTATTGCCCGGCCAGCTGGCAGAACATCCGGTTGGAGCGCAACGAGCCGTCGCGCCCGGTGAAGAACACATCCGGCCGCGCGGCGATGTAGTTTTCCATGCCCAGTTCGGTACCGAAGCAATGCACGCTTTCCACCCAGCCGCTTTCGATGGCCGGGATCAGGGTCGGATGGGGGTTGAGGGTCCAGTTGCGGCAGATCTTGCCTTTCAGGCCCAGGGATTCGCCGTAGGTCGGCAGGATCAGCTCGATGGCCGCGGTGTTGAAACCGATGCCGTGGTTCAGCGACTGGACCTTGTGTTTTTCATAGATGCCGCGGATCGCCATCATCGCCATCAGCACATGCACCGGCTTGATATGGCGCGGGTCGCGGGTGAACAGCGGCTCGATGTAGAACGGCTTGTCGGCCACCACCACGAAATCGACCCAGGACGCCGGGATATCCACCCGCGGCAGCTCGCTGACGTCGTCCACCAACTGGTTGACCTGGACGATGACGATGCCATCGCTGAACGCCGCCGGCTCGATCAGCGCCGGGGTGTCTTCGGTGCTCGGGCCGGTATAGATGTTGCCCGCGCGGTCGGCCATAAAGCCGGCCGAGAGCACCACGTTGGGGATCAGGTCCACCACCAACCGCGCATAGAGCTCGATGTAGGTATGGATCGCGCCGATTTCCAGCAGGCCGTCTTCCAGCAGCTGGCTGATGCGCAGGCTCTGGGTGCCGGCGAAGGAGAAATCGAGCTTGCGGGCGATGCCGCGTTCGAACAGGTCCAGGTGCTCCGAACGGCCGACGCTGGGCATGATCATGTGCAGGTCATGCAGGCGGCCCGGGTCGGCCTTGGCCAGGGAGCGGGACAGGAAGTCCGCCTGCTTCTGGTTGTTGCCCTCCAGCACCACACGGTCGCCGGGCAGGATCAACGCCTCCAGCGCCGCGACTATCTTGTCGGTGGGCAACACCGCGCCATCGGCGAGACCCCGCACCTGCTCGAGACGCCGCTGCTTTTCAGCGCGCCGCCGCGTCCAGCGCGAGTCGGGGGATATTGTTGTTGTCATGCTCACTCCACGGGTTCGCTGTCGTGGCAGCTACCTTAGGAGCGGAGGATGGGCGGCATCAATCAAGCAGAGCGGTGGATCGTTACGGTGAGGGTAATGATCAGGGGCGCAGGCCTTCCCACCCACGCCCCATAAACAACCTTGCGCTTAACCTTCGAGCCGCCACTGCAATGCATCCAACGCATCGCAGCCATCCTGCAACAGCAGATGGGCCGCATTGACGATGTGACGCATGTCCTGGTCGTGAACACCCTTGAGGCTCAAGCAATTGAGATGTGCATCAGTCGCGGGTGGCCTTGAAGCGCTGGACGGCACAGCCGTGCAGGTCGGATGCCGGGGCGTTGGGGTTGAGGTAAAGCACTGGAGTGGTGGTGAGATTGCTGTGTAGCGGGATGAACTCAGTCATGGGTCTAGCTCCTTGGCCGGTCGAGAAACAGGTTAAACAGCAGTTCCATACTTGTCTGTGCACGACCGTAAGTGAGAAAAGACAGCCCCGTCTTTGGAGACGTCTATAGGTCCGTGAACAAATTCGACCGGCTAAGATCGGCCACCGATGCGTCGGTGACAGCCCGGACTATGGGGCCTGATACACCTCCCAGCAATCGGCAAACTGTTGCCACTCTCTACGACTGAAATCTCTGTTAATACCCCAGCCCCCGTGTAGCCGCTGCCGAGCCATGGCGAGGCTGCGATAGGACCGAAGGTCCTCCAGCGGTCTCAAAACCCTGCGCCTGCTGCGCAGTCGATCGCAGCCTCGCAGGCTCGGCAGCGGCTACAGGGTTTCGCGTCGACCGGCAGGTCGCGTTTGGCTTTTGATCTTGATCTACCCGCCCCATCGGGAGGCTTCGTTCCGGTGTTCATCAGGGGGATGGCGCGCAGCGCCCCTCGACGCAGTCGAGGACATCGTATGGAGGTCGAAGCGAAGCCGACCGGAGTCGATGCCCCCTGATGGACACCGGAGCGAGGGAACCTGAGCGCAGCGAAGGCCGTACGCAGGGGCAAGCGTTTTTTGGTTACTTTTTGCTGGGCCGGCATTCCGGCGTTTGAAAAA
>NZ_JAQZAA010000060.1:0-24789 GCF_028640875.1 Pseudomonas sp. SBT1-2
GTCTCCATGCGTTTGCCGCAGTCACGACAGCCAACACGTCTGAGCAAAACGCTGAGGCGCACTGCACGGCCGAGAATGGGCAAATCACGAACGACTCGCTCGCAATACTCGTGAGTGGTTGAACAGGGCTTTTGGCATCCACCACAGGAAGGGAATCGGGTGGTGTGGGGCGTCAGATCGATCTGTAGGGCATCGCCATCAGGCTTGATCGTGACGACAGAAAAGCCCTCCCAAAAAGGAAGGAAAGTATTAATATCGTGCATAAGAACGCCGGTTTTTTAGATGTGTTTGCTCGCACGAACATCATCAATCAAATCGGCGTTCTTGTTTCTGTGTTTCCCGGAATTCCGTGAAGAACCATAAAAAAGGCCAACGCTGAGCGTTGGCCTTTTTCATTTCGGCGATGCAACCCGGATCAGAAGTCCAGGTTGGATACCGCCAGGGCGTTGCTTTCGATGAAGTCACGACGAGGCTCGACCGCATCACCCATCAGGGTGTTGAAGATCTGGTCGGCGCCGATGGCATCTTCAATCGTGACCTTGAGCATACGGCGCACGCTTGGGTCCATGGTGGTTTCCCACAGCTGATCCGGGTTCATCTCGCCCAGACCTTTGTATCGCTGGATGGTGTGGCGCTTGGTGCTTTCGGTCATCAGCCAGTCCAGGGCTTCCTTGAACTCGGTCACCGCCTTCTTGCGTTCGCCACGCTGAATATAAGCGCCTTCGTCCAGCAGGGAGCTCAGTTGAGCGCCGAGGGTAACGACGGTCTTGTAGTCATTGCTACCGAAGAAGTCGCGGTTGAAGGTGACGTAGTTCGACAGGCCGTGGGAGATCAGTTCGACCTCTGGCAGCCAGACATTACGTTCACGGTCTTCACGCAGGCTGGCCTTGTAGACCAGGCCGGACTTCTCGACGGTGCGCAGGCGGACTTCATATTGGGCCAGCCAATCCTGCATGGCCGCGTGATCGGAGAGTTGCTCCAGGCTCACGGCCGGCAGGTAGATGAAGTGCTCGGTCAGTTCCTGAGGGTACAGGCGCGACAGACGCTTGAGGGTTTTCATGACCATGCGGAAGTCGTTCACCAGGCGCTCCAGCGCCTCGCCGGAAATACCCGGTGCTTCTTCGTTCAGGTGCAGGCTCGCATCTTCCAGGGCCGACTGCGTCATGTACTCTTCCATGGCGTCGTCGTCTTTGATGTATTGCTCTTGCTTGCCTTTCTTGACCTTGTACAGCGGCGGTTGAGCGATGTAGATGTAGCCACGCTCGATCAGCTCCGGCAGCTGACGGAAGAAGAAGGTCAGCAGCAGGGTGCGGATGTGCGAACCGTCGACGTCGGCGTCGGTCATGATGATGATGTTGTGATAACGCAGCTTGTCGATGTTGTACTCTTCGCGGCCGATGCCGCAACCGAGTGCAGTGATCAAGGTGCCGACCTCTTGCGAGGAAATCATCTTGTCGAAGCGCGCTTTCTCGACGTTAAGGATCTTGCCCTTGAGCGGCAGAATCGCCTGGGTCTTACGGTTGCGTCCCTGCTTGGCGGAGCCGCCAGCAGAGTCACCTTCCACCAGGTAGAGTTCGGAAAGGGCAGGGTCTTTTTCCTGGCAGTCCGCCAGTTTGCCCGGCAGGCCGGCGATATCCAGCGCGCCTTTACGGCGGGTCATCTCACGAGCCTTACGCGCCGCTTCACGGGCACGGGCGGCGTCGAGCATCTTGCCGACCACCAGCTTGGCTTCGTTCGGGTTTTCCAGCAGGAAGTCGGAGAAGTACTTGCCCATTTCCTGTTCAACCGCGGTCTTCACTTCGGAAGACACCAGCTTGTCTTTGGTCTGGGAGCTGAACTTCGGATCCGGCACCTTGACCGAAATGATCGCGGTCAGGCCTTCGCGGGCATCGTCACCGGTGGTGGCGACCTTGTGCTTCTTCGCCAGACCTTCCTGTTCGATGTAGTTGTTCAGGTTACGCGTCAGTGCCGAACGGAAGCCCACCAAGTGGGTGCCGCCATCGCGCTGCGGAATGTTGTTGGTGAAGCACTGCAGGTTTTCGTTGAAGCTGTCGTTCCACTGCAGGGCGATTTCCACGCCGATGCCATCTTCACGCTGCACATTGAAGTGGAACACCTGGTTGACCGCAGTCTTGTTGGTGTTCAGGTATTCAACGAACGCACGCAGGCCGCCTTCGTACTTGAACAGCTCTTCCTTGCCGCTGCGTTCGTCCTTCAGAACGATACCGACACCGGAGTTGAGGAAGGACAGTTCACGAATCCGCTTGGCCAGGATGTCCCAGCTGAAATGGATGTTCTTGAAGGTCTCGCTGGACGCCTTGAAGTGAATCTGGGTACCGGTGGTTTCGCTGTCACCGACGATCGCCATAGGCGCCTGAGGCACACCGTGAACGTAGGTCTGTTCCCAGATCTTTCCGCTGCGGCGAACGGTCAGGACCAGTTCTTCGGACAGGGCGTTCACTACCGACACACCCACACCGTGCAGACCGCCGGATACTTTGTAGGAGTTATCGTCGAACTTACCGCCGGCGTGCAGTACGGTCATGATGACCTCGGCCGCGGAAACGCCTTCTTCTTTATGCACGTCTACCGGGATGCCGCGACCGTTGTCACGCACGGTAATGGATTCGTCCGGGTGGATGATGATGCTGATGTCGTCGCAATGGCCGGCCAGAGCTTCGTCGATCGAGTTATCGACCACCTCGAACACCATATGGTGCAGACCGCTGCCATCGTCGGTGTCACCAATGTACATACCGGGACGTTTGCGTACGGCATCCAAACCTTTCAGCACTTTAATGCTGCTCGAGTCGTACGTGTTTTCTTCGCTCATGCCTTCACTCCCGATGGTCGTGGGTCTGGGTGATACGGCCCTGTTCCACGTGGAACAGGGCAACTGGCGTTTCCGTCTGCCAGCCTTCCCTCAATAATTCGTGGTCTACACAGGTGATGAACACCTGGCAGCGTAAGTCTTCCAACAAGCGACAAAGTGCGCGGCGATGCTGCTCGTCCAGCTCGGACGGCAAGTCATCCACCAGATAAATACACTGACCGCGCCGGGCCTGGCTGACCAGGTGCCCCTGGGCGATCCGCAAGGCACAGACCACCAACTTCTGCTGACCGCGGGACAAGATGTCCGCAGCGTTGTGTGCGCCCAATCTGAGACGCAAATCAGCACGTTGGGGGCCGGCCTGGGTATGACCCATTTGCTGATCACGATGGAGGGATGTCGCGAGCACTGCACTGAGCTCTCGCTCTTTATCCCAACCACGGTAATAGCTAAGCGTTAAGCCCTCGAGCTCTACCAGCTCGCTCAAGGTCCGCTCAAAGACTGGTTTCAAGGCTTTGATATAAGCGCGGCGGTATTCATCAATTTCAGCGCTGGCCTGACACAGTTCCCTATCCCAGGCTGCTTGCGAAGCGGCGTCAAGTGTACCATGCCGCAGCCATGAGTTCCGCTGCCGCAGGGCCTTCTGCAAGCGCTGCCAGGTTGACATGAAGCGGGGTTCCACGTGGAACACGCCCCAATCGAGGAACTGGCGCCTGATTTTGGGGGCGCCTTCCAGCAAGCGGAAACTGTCCGGGTTGATCAACTGCAGGGGCAGGATCTCCGCCAGCTGCGCGGCACTGCGGGCGTTCTGCCCGTCGATGCGGATCTGGAACTCACCCTGGCGATCGCGAGATATGCCCAGGCTGCTGTGTCCTCCTTCCGCCAGCTCGACCTGGCCGAACACCGTACACGCGAGTTGTTCGTACTGGATCACCGGCAATAAACGGGCACTGCGAAACGAGCGAGCAAGCCCCAGCAAGTGGATGGCTTCCAGCACGCTGGTTTTGCCACTGCCGTTGGCGCCGTAGAGGAGGTTGATGCGGGGGGAGGGGGAGAAGGTCACCGGGTGCAGATTGCGCACCGCGGTGACCGAGACGCGACTGAGGGACATCTAGCTTCTGCTGAGCATGATTACAGGCGCATCGGCATGACAACGTAGGCCGAGTCGTCGTTGTCGGATTCCTGCACCAGCGCACTGCTGTTGGAATCGGACAGGATCAGGCGTACCTGTTCAGTGGTCATCACGCCCAGCACGTCGAGCAGATAGCTCACGTTGAAGCCGATCTCCAGCGAACCGCCGTTGTATTCCACGCCTACTTCTTCTTCCGCCTCTTCCTGCTCCGGGTTGTTGGCCTGGATTTTCAGCTGACCGTTGGCCAGTTGCAGACGGATACCACGGTACTTCTCGTTGGACAGGATCGCAGTACGGCTGAAAGCTTCGCGCAGCGCCTGACGGTCGCCCAGCACCAGCTTGTCACCGCCCTTCGGCAGCACACGCTCGTAGTCCGGGAACTTGCCGTCGACCAGCTTGGAAGTGAAGGTGAACTCGCCGGTGGTAGCGCGGATGTGGTGCTGGCCCAGCACGATGCTGACGTTGCCATCCGGCTCGGTGAGCAGACGGGCCAGTTCCAGGATGCCTTTGCGCGGCACGATCACCTGGTGACGATCCGGCTGACCGATATCGGCCTGCATCGAGCACATGGCCAGGCGGTGACCGTCGGTGGCCACGGCACGGATGATGCCGGCGGAGACTTCCAGCAGCATGCCGTTGAGGTAGTAGCGCACGTCCTGCTGGGCCATGGCGAAGCTGGTGCGTTCGATCAGGCGACGCAGCTTGCTCTGCTCCAGCTGGCAGGTCAGCGAGCCCGGGCCTTCTTCCACAGTCGGGAAGTCGTTGGCCGGCAAGGTGGACAGGGTAAAGCGGCTACGGCCAGCCTTGACCACCAGCTTCTGCTCGTCGACCTTGATGTCGATCAGGGCGTCGTTCGGCAGGCTCTTGCAGATGTCCATCAGCTTACGCGCCGGGACAGTGATTTCGCCTGGCTCCGCCGGCTCTTCCAACTGCACGCGACCGACCAGCTCGACTTCCAGGTCGGTACCGGTCAGCGACAGTTGCTGGCCTTCGACAACCAACAGCACGTTGGAAAGTACCGGCAAGGTCTGACGACGTTCGACGACGCCGGCGACCAGTTGCAGGGGTTTCAACAGGGCTTCGCGTTGAATGGTGAAATGCATGGTCTAGTCCCTTGCCTTAATAAGCTGCGCTGGAGTCATCAAGTGGTCAGAGTACGCAGCAGGT
Source organism: Pseudomonas sp. SBT1-2 (assembly GCF_028640875.1). Classification (NCBI taxonomy): domain Bacteria; kingdom Pseudomonadati; phylum Pseudomonadota; class Gammaproteobacteria; order Pseudomonadales; family Pseudomonadaceae; genus Pseudomonas; species Pseudomonas sp. SBT1-2. Next base: position 5,130 of record NZ_JAQZAA010000060.1, read on the forward strand.
TCTTGTAGTCCTCGCGGATGTCCGCGTCGGATTCCTTAAGTTCATTGATCTTGCGGCATGCGTGCAAGACCGTGGTGTGGTCGCGGCCGCCGAACACATCGCCGATTTCCGGCAGGCTGTGGTTGGTCAGTTCCTTGGACAAGGCCATGGCCACCTGGCGTGGACGCGCGACAGAACGCGAGCGCCGCTTGGACAGCAGATCGGAGATCTTGATCTTGTAGTACTCGGCGACAGTGCGCTGAATGTTATCCACAGAGACCAGCTTGTCCTGCAGGGCCAGCAGGTCCTTCAGCGATTCGCGAATCAGCTCGATGGTAATGTCGCGCCCCATGAAGTGCGAGTGAGCGATGACACGCTTGAGCGCCCCTTCCAGCTCACGCACGTTGGAACGAATTCGCTGGGCAATGAAGAACGCCGCATCGTGAGGCAGTTCGACTTTGGCCTGGTCGGCTTTCTTCATCAGGATCGCGACGCGGGTTTCCAGTTCCGGTGGCTCTACCGCCACGGTCAGGCCCCAGCCGAAGCGCGATTTCAGGCGTTCTTCCAGGCCTTCGATCTCCTTCGGATAGCGGTCACTGGTGAGAATCACCTGTTGGCCGCCTTCGAGCAGGGCGTTGAAGGTATGGAAAAACTCTTCCTGGGAACGCTCCTTGCGAGCGAAGAACTGAATATCGTCGATCAGCAACGCATCCACCGAACGGTAGAAGCGCTTGAATTCGTTGATCGCGTTGAGTTGCAGCGCCTTGACCATGTCAGCCACGAAGCGCTCGGAATGCAGGTACACAACCTTGGCATTCGGGTTCTTCTTTAATAGATGGTTACCCACAGCGTGCATCAAGTGGGTCTTACCCAAACCTACGCCCCCATAAAGGAAGAGCGGGTTGTAACCATGCTTGGGGTTGTCGGCTACCTGCCAGGCCGCGGCGCGGGCCAGCTGGTTGGACTTACCTTCCACAAAGTTTTCGAAGGTGAAGGTGCGGTTCAGGTAACTGGTGTGCTTGAGCGCACCTTCCACCTGAACGGTGCGCTGTTCGGCGCGCACTGGAGCCTGCTGCGAGCTGGCCCCCGCCATCGGGTCGAAGCTGTCACGAGAGGGTTCTTCGCTGACTTCGGCGACTTTCTGGGTCGCCGGTTTGCTCGGTGCGGCTGGAGCCGGGGCAGCGACCGGGGCGGCAGCTGCTGCCTGCTGAACCTGAGAGGCAACCGCGGCGGCCAGCGGAGCATTGGGTGCCGCACGAGGAGCGGAACTGCGTTTGCTGCCTATTAATAAGGAAAGCGCCGGCGCCATGCCATTGCCATGCTCATCCAGCAGCTCGAGCACGCGGCCCAGGTACTTTTCGTTGACCCAATCGAGAACAAAACGATTCGGTGCGTATACACGCAACTCGTCGCCTTCGGCTTCGACCTGTAGCGGACGGATCCAAGTGTTGAATTGCTGGGCAGGCAGCTCATCACGCAGAAGCTCCACGCACTGCTGCCAAAGTTCCACTGACACGGATATCCCCTAAGTTGAAAGCCGGTGAGGCAAAAACAAGCCGCCATTGTAACGACCAGACGCACACTTATCCACATGTAGGTTGATCGCAGGCCACTATGAATCAACGCTTTATCCCGAAAAAACACGACCAATGGTATGTGCATAAGCTCTGTGGATAACCACACCTAAGGGCATTGCACAACTAGGGGCGAAAATCGGTGGATAACCCGCTTGTGGATAACTCGCCTTTCCACACACAGCTTTTCCGATAGCGCAGCACAGGCAAAGCACCGTTTCTCGACAGTGTTGTCATTCTCTGTACAGCACGTCCTATAAGGGCTCAATGTAGTTATCCACAGACAGGGACGTCCCTAGCCTTTATAAGCTTTACAGAAAAGCTTTAAATAATTCCCTTCTTTATTTTTATATCTGGCTGACCCGGTTCTTCAGCCTCAGAGGCGGACATACCCAGATAAAGGAAAAGCTGGTTGGAAATTGACCTAGAGGCTTGCTTTCTCTAGAATCGCCGATCTCTTAAAACGGGGGCCATTCCGGCCCGTTGTGGACGAACCAGGTAACACGACAATGAAACGTACTTTCCAACCAAGCACTATCAAACGCGCTCGTACCCACGGTTTCCGTGCTCGCATGGCTACCAAGAACGGTCGTGCCGTCCTGTCGCGTCGTCGCGCCAAAGGTCGTGCGCGTCTGGCAGTTTGATACTCCGGCACTGGAGGTGAGTCAGGACTTCAGTCGGGAAAAGCGTCTGCTTACCCCCCGGCATTTCAAGGCAGTCTTTGACTCCCCTACCGGCAAGGTTCCGGGGAAGAATCTCCTGCTCCTTGCGCGCAACAACGATCTGGATCATCCCCGTCTGGGGCTGGTTATCGGAAAAAAGAGCGTCAAGCTCTCCGTTGAGCGCAATCGCCTCAAACGTCTGATGCGCGAATCGTTTCGCCTGAACCAGGATGCTCTGGTCGGCTGGGACATCGTTATCGTCGCGCGCAAAGGTTTGGGCGATGTAGAAAACCCCGAATTGATTCAGCATTTCGACAAGCTCTGGAAGCGTCTGGCCCGTAACAAGCCGGCACCAGCAGTCAAAACCGAAACTGTAGGGGTAGACAGCCCGAATGCGTAAACTGGCACTCGTTCCGATCCAGTTTTATCGCTATGCCATTAGTCCTCTGATGGCCAGTCACTGTCGTTTCTACCCCAGCTGTTCCTGCTACGCGTATGAAGCCATCGAAAATCATGGCCTTCTGCGCGGTGGCTGGCTGACCTTTCGTCGTTTAGGTCGCTGTCATCCGTGGAATCCCGGTGGTTATGACCCGGTTCCACCTATCCCTACCTCCCGTTCTTCTTCGATGGCCGAGTAATCATGGATATTAAACGCACGATCCTGATCGTCGCCCTGGCAATCGTGTCCTACGTCATGGTTCTTAAGTGGAACCAGGATTATGGCCAGGCTGCCCTGCCGACTCAGAATGTTGCTGCCAACACCGCCACCCCGGCTCTACCGGATACGCCTGTTGGTAACAATGCTTCCGCCAGTGCCGATGTACCCAGCGCGAATACCGATACCAGCACCCCTACCGAAACTCCGGTGGCGGCAAGCAAAGACCTCATCCAGGTAAAAACGGATGTGCTCGATCTGGCTATCGATCCTCAAGGTGGTGATATCGCCCAGCTGAAGCTGCCGCTGTATCCACGTCGCCAGGACCATCCGGAAATTCCGTTCCAACTGTTCGATAACGGTGGCGAACGTACTTATCTGGCGCAAAGCGGCCTGACCGGTGTCAACGGTCCGGATGCTCGTCCTGCAGGACGCCCGGTTTATTCGGCCGAGAAAAAGACTTATCAACTGGCTGACGGCCAGAACCAGCTGAATGTCGACCTGAAATTCAGCGACGCCGGCGTCAACTACATCAAGCGTTTCACCTTTACCCGCGGTCTGTACGATCTGAAAGTCACCTATCTGATCGACAACACCAGCGACAAGGCCTGGACTGGCAACCTGTTTGCCCAGCTCAAACGCGACGCCAGCTCCGATCCTTCTTCCAGCACCGCCACCGGCACCGCGACTTACCTGGGCGCCGCCCTGTGGACAAGTTCCGAGCCGTACAAAAAAGTGTCGATGAAAGATATCGACAAGGGCTCGCTGAAAGAAACCGTGCAAGGTGGCTGGGTTGCCTGGCTGCAACACTACTTCGTGACCGCCTGGATCCCGGCGAAGAACGAAAGCAACGTGGTGCAGACCCGCAAGGACAACCAAGGCAACTACATCATCGGTTTCACTGGCCCGGCGCTGACCGTTGCACCTGGTGCCAAGGCTGAAACCACCGCCACTCTGTACGCCGGTCCGAAGAGCCAGGCCGTTCTGAAAGAGTTGTCCCCAGGCCTGGAACTGACCGTCGACTACGGCATTCTGTGGTTCATTGCCCAGCCGATCTTCTGGCTGCTGCAACATATCCACAGCATTGTGGGTAACTGGGGCTGGTCGATCATCTTCCTGACCATGCTGATCAAGGGGATCTTCTTCCCGCTGTCGGCAGCCAGCTACAAATCCATGGCGCGCATGCGTGCGGTGGCGCCGAAACTGGCGGCTCTGAAAGAGCAACATGGCGACGACCGGCAGAAAATGTCGCAAGCCATGATGGAGCTGTACAAGAAAGAGAAGATCAATCCGCTGGGTGGTTGCTTGCCAATCCTCGTGCAGATGCCGGTGTTCCTGTCCTTGTACTGGGTACTCCTGGAAAGCGTGGAAATGCGCCAGGCGCCATTCATGCTGTGGATTACCGACCTGTCGATCAAGGATCCGTTCTTCATCCTGCCGATCATCATGGGCGCCACCATGTTCATCCAGCAGCAGCTGAACCCGACTCCTCCGGATCCGATGCAGGCCAAGGTGATGAAAATGATGCCAATCATCTTCACCTTCTTCTTCCTGTGGTTCCCGGCCGGTCTGGTGCTGTACTGGGTTGTGAACAACTGCCTGTCGATCGCACAACAGTGGTACATCACACGTAAGATCGAAGCCGCTACCAAGAAAGCAGCGGCCTGACCTACTCTGTGGATAACCACTCAAAACGCCCCCTAGTGGGGCGTTTTGCTATCTGTCACTTTTGTCTGCCTCTTTATGTCTGGAGCGGGTTATGAATGTCCCTCGTGAAACCATCGCAGCCGTCGCCACCGCCCAGGGGCGTGGTGGTGTGGGTATCGTGCGTATTTCCGGACCGCTGGCCAGCGTCGCTGCCAAGGCCATCAGCGGCCGCGAGCTGAAACCGCGTTACGCTCATTACGGGCCGTTTTTCAGCGATCGGGACGAGGTCCTGGACGAGGGGATCGCCCTGTATTTCCCGGGGCCGAACTCCTTTACCGGCGAAGACGTACTGGAACTTCAGGGCCACGGCGGTCCGATCGTCCTGGATATGTTGCTGCAGCGCTGCCTGCAGTTGGGATGTCGCCTGGCCCGGCCGGGGGAATTCAGCGAGCGCGCCTTCCTCAACGACAAGCTCGACCTGGCCCAGGCCGAAGCCATCGCCGACCTGATCGAGGCCAGTTCCGCACAGGCCGCGCGTAATGCCTTGCGCTCTTTGCAGGGAGCGTTCTCCAAGCGTGTGCATAACCTGACCGAGCAATTGATCGCGCTGCGCATCTACGTCGAGGCGGCAATCGATTTTCCCGAGGAAGAAATCGACTTCCTGGCCGATGGCCATGTGCTGCAGATGCTCGACACCGTGCGCGACGAGTTATCCACCGTGGTCCGCGAAGCCGGGCAGGGCGCCTTGCTGCGTGACGGTATGACCGTGGTTATCGCTGGTCGGCCGAATGCCGGCAAGTCCAGCCTGCTCAATGCCCTGGCCGGACGCGAAGCGGCCATCGTCACCGAGATCGCCGGCACTACTCGGGATGTGCTGCGCGAACATATCCACATCGACGGCATGCCGCTGCACGTTGTGGATACCGCGGGACTGCGCGATACCGAAGACCAGGTGGAAAAGATCGGTGTGGAACGTGCCCTCAAGGCCATTGGCGAGGCAGACCGCGTATTGCTGGTGGTCGACGCCACGGCACCGGAAGCGCTGGACCCCTTTGCCTTGTGGCCGGAGTTCCTGGAACAGCGGCCGGATCCGGCGAAAGTTACGCTGATCCGTAACAAGGCCGACCTGACCAGCGAAGCGATTGCCCTGGAAGTCAGCGACGATGGCCACGTGACTATCAGCCTCAGTGCCAAGGCGGGAGGCGAGGGCCTGGAGTTGCTGCGTGAGCACCTCAAGGCTTGCATGGGTTACGAGCAGACGTCCGAAAGCAGCTTCAGTGCACGCAGGCGTCACCTGGAAGCCCTGCACCACGCCAGTAAGGCACTTGAACACGGGCGTTCGCAATTGACCCTGGCCGGCGCCGGCGAGCTGCTGGCTGAAGACCTGCGTCAAGCCCAGCAATCCCTGGGAGAAATTACCGGCGCTTTCAGCTCGGACGACCTGCTGGGCCGGATTTTTTCCAGCTTCTGTATCGGTAAATAACCCCATCTTCCTGTAGGAGCAGCCGTTCAGCGGCTTGGTTGCTCGTGATGCTCAGTGGCGATGTTCTGCCCGACATCACGGGCGAACCCGCTCCTGCAATCCTTTGTACTTCCCACCATTTCCGAGTTTGCCGGGCGCCATCGAGCGCTTCGGTGGATTTCTCGTGGGCGGCCTTTGGTCGGCTGAGCCTTTTTTCTGTGGATTAAGCCCTGTGAATAACTGCCCTTAGGCTCAGTTGATAACAGAGCGTCAAAACTGAGGAAAATCCGCTCTGTGGATAAGCATCACTTTAATCCACAGGCTTACACCGGTTATCCAAGGGCCTCGTTGCCACCTAACCACAGACTTTTGAATCGCTGTACACATTGAAAACAAAGGTCTGTATGAATCTATCCACAGATAGGTCGGTGCCTAAGAATAAACATAAAAACAAAGATTTAATAAATTTCTTTCTTTTTAATTTCTATTGTCCGTGAGTCATCCACAGCTGGTTAAATTTTGTGCAAAGGGTTCTTTAGGAAGGGCGAAGACCCTATACTTGTCCGTTATCCCAAGAACCCATCCTTTTTTACCCATATAAGCAGGCACGAGGTGCGTGGTGGATTTCCCTTCCCGTTTTGAAGTGATCGTCATCGGCGGCGGTCATGCCGGTACCGAGGCAGCACTTGCATCAGCACGCATGGGGGCAAAAACCCTGTTGCTGACGCACAACGTGGAAACCCTCGGAGCGATGAGCTGCAATCCCGCGATTGGCGGGATCGGTAAAAGTCATCTGGTCAAAGAAATCGATGCCCTCGGCGGCGCGATGGCCATGGCTACCGATAAAGGTGGTATTCAGTTTCGGGTGTTGAACAGCCGCAAAGGCCCAGCCGTGCGGGCTACCCGTGCCCAGGCCGACCGCATCCTGTACAAGGCCGCTGTCCGCGAAATCCTGGAAAACCAGCCGAACCTGTGGATATTTCAACAGGCGGCGGATGACCTGATCGTCGAACAGGACCAGGTTCGCGGCGTAGTGACCCAAATGGGTCTGCGTTTCTTCGCCGAATCCGTGGTGTTGACCACCGGTACCTTCCTCGGTGGACTTATCCACATCGGGATGCAGAACTATTCCGGCGGTCGCGCCGGCGATCCACCTTCGATCGCCCTGGCCCATCGGCTGCGTGAATTGCCGCTACGTGTCGGCCGCCTGAAAACCGGCACGCCGCCGCGTATCGATGGTCGTTCCGTGGATTTCTCGGTGATGACCGAACAACCGGGCGATACGCCGATTCCGGTGATGTCGTTCCTGGGCTCGAAAGAGCAGCATCCGCGGCAGGTCAGCTGCTGGATCACCCATACCAATGCCCGTACCCACGAGATCATTGCTTCCAACCTTGATCGTTCGCCGATGTATTCCGGGGTGATCGAGGGAATCGGCCCGCGCTACTGCCCGTCGATCGAAGACAAGATCCATCGCTTTGCCGACAAGGAAAGCCATCAGGTCTTCATCGAACCGGAAGGCCTGACCACTCACGAGCTGTACCCGAACGGGATATCCACATCCTTGCCGTTCGATGTGCAGTTGCAGATTGTGCAATCGATCCGCGGCATGGAAAACGCCCACATCGTGCGTCCTGGCTACGCCATCGAGTACGACTACTTCGACCCGCGCGACCTGAAGTACAGCCTGGAAACCAAAGTGATCGGCGGCCTGTTCTTTGCCGGCCAGATCAACGGCACCACCGGCTACGAAGAAGCCGGCGCCCAGGGTTTGCTCGCCGGCGCCAACGCCGCATTGCGCGCGCAGGGCAAAGACAGCTGGTGTCCGCGTCGCGACGAGGCCTACATCGGTGTGCTGGTCGACGACCTGATTACCCTGGGAACCCAGGAACCGTATCGAATGTTCACATCCCGTGCCGAATACCGCCTGATCCTGCGCGAAGACAACGCCGATCTGCGCCTGACCGAAAAAGGTCGGGAACTGGGTCTGGTCGACGATGTCCGTTGGGCTGCGTTCTGCAAGAAGCGCGAAGGCATTGCCCAGGAAGAACAGCGTTTGAAAAGCACCTGGGTTCGCCCGGGCACCGAACAGGGCGATGCGATCGCTGAAAAGTTCGGCACGCCGCTGACCCATGAGTACAACTTGCTGAATCTGCTGAGCCGTCCGGAAATCGACTACGCTGGTCTGGTCGCAGTGACCGGGCAGGGCGCAGAAGATCCACAGGTTGCCGAACAGGTCGAGATCAAGACCAAGTACGCTGGCTACATCGATCGCCAGCAGGACGAAATCGCTCGTCTGCGGGCCAGCGAGGACACCAAGCTGCCTGTGGATATCGACTACAGCACCATTTCCGGCCTCTCGAAAGAGATCCAGAGCAAGCTCGGCGCCACGCGCCCTGAAACCCTGGGCCAGGCTTCGCGGATCCCGGGCGTTACACCGGCGGCGATTTCCCTGTTGATGATTCACTTGAAAAAACGCGGCGCGGGCCGTCAGTTGGAGCAAAGCGCTTGAGTTCGCAGGTCACCTCGCAACATGCAGAAGAGTTATCCACAGGTGCTCGCCAACTCTGTGTCAACCTGACAGAAGCCCAGCACGAATTGCTGCTGGGTTATCTGGCCCTGTTGATCAAATGGAACAAGGCTTACAACCTGACCGCCGTGCGCGATCCGGATGAAATGGTTTCGCGTCATCTGCTCGATAGCCTGAGTGTGATGTCGTTCATCGAAAACGGTCGCTGGCTGGATGTGGGCAGCGGCGGCGGGATGCCGGGCATTCCATTGGCTATCCTGTTTCCGGACTCGCAAGTGACCTGTCTGGACAGCAATGGCAAGAAAACCCGCTTCCTGACCCAGGTCAAACTGGAACTGAAGCTGGATAACCTGAATGTTATCCACAGTCGTGTCGAAGCTTTCCAACCGCAGCAGCCATTCAACGGGATCATTTCCCGGGCGTTCAGCAGCATGGAGAACTTCACCAACTGGACTCGCCACCTCGGCGACCGCGATACACGTTGGCTGGCAATGAAGGGCGTTCATCCCGCCGATGAGCTGGTAGCATTGCCGGCGGACTTCCACCTCGATAGCGAACACGCCCTGGCCGTACCCGGTTGCCAAGGCCAACGCCATCTGCTGATACTGCGCCGCACGGCATGATTGGGAACACAAGCAAGAATGGCTAAGGTATTCGCGATAGCGAACCAGAAAGGTGGTGTGGGCAAGACCACCACCTGCATCAACCTCGCAGCATCGCTGGTTGCTACCAAGCGCCGGGTGCTGTTGATCGATCTTGATCCACAGGGCAACGCCACCATGGGTAGCGGTGTGGATAAACACGGCCTGGAAAATTCGGTCTACGACCTGCTGATCGGCGAATGCGACCTGGCCCAGGCCATGCACTACTCCGAGCACGGCGGTTATCAACTGCTGCCGGCGAACCGCGACCTGACCGCCGCGGAAGTCGTTCTGCTGGAAATGCAGATGAAAGAAAGCCGCCTGCGCAGCGCCCTGGCGCCGATCCGGGAAAACTACGATTACATTCTGATCGACTGCCCACCGTCACTGTCGATGCTCACGCTCAACGCCTTGGTCGCCGCCGATGGGGTCATTATCCCCATGCAGTGCGAGTACTTTGCACTCGAAGGGCTGAGCGACCTTGTGGATAACATCAAGCGCATCTCCGAATTGCTCAATCCGAACCTCAAGGTCGAAGGCCTGCTGCGGACCATGTACGACCCGCGGCTAAGCTTGATGAACGATGTGTCCGCGCAGCTCAAGGAACACTTCGGCGATCAGCTGTACGACACGGTGATCCCGCGCAACATCCGTCTGGCGGAAGCCCCCAGTTATGGCATGCCGGCGTTGGCCTACGACAAACAGTCCCGCGGTGCCATCGCCTATCTGGCCCTCGCTGGCGAGATGGTTCGTCGGCAACGGAAAAATTCACGCGCAGCCGCTGCCCAGCCAACTTAAGGAATCCCCATGGCCGTCAAGAAACGAGGTCTCGGACGTGGACTGGATGCACTGTTGAGTGGTCCTACTGTCAGCGCACTGGAAGAACAAGCGGTTCAAGCCGACGTACGCGAGTTGCAACACTTGCCACTGGACCTGATCCAGCGCGGCAAGTATCAGCCGCGCCGGGACATGGACCCACAGGCCCTGGAAGAACTGGCGAGCTCGATCAAGAGCCAGGGCGTGATGCAGCCGATCGTGGTGCGTCCGATCGGTTCCGGCCGTTTTGAAATCATCGCCGGCGAACGCCGCTGGCGCGCCAGCCAGCAGGCGGGCCAGGAAACCATCCCGGCGATGGTTCGCGATGTGCCGGACGAAACCGCCATCGCCATGGCGCTGATCGAGAATATCCAGCGCGAAGATCTCAATCCCATCGAGGAAGCGGTTGCCCTGCAGCGCCTGCAGCAGGAATTCCAGCTGACTCAGCAGCAGGTTGCCGAGGCTGTGGGTAAGTCCCGCGTCACCGTAGCCAACTTGTTGCGGCTGATCGCTTTGCCTGAAGTGATCAAGACCATGCTGTCCCACGGCGACCTGGAAATGGGTCATGCCCGCGCCTTGCTGGGTTTGCCGGAAAATCAACAGGTTGAAGGGGCGCGACACGTTGTCGCACGCGGCCTCACCGTACGCCAGACCGAAGCCCTGGTTCGCCAGTGGCTCAGTGGCAAACAGCAGCCTGCCGAACCCGTCAAACCCGACCCGGATATCGCGCGCCTGGAGCAGCGCCTGGCCGAGCGCCTAGGCTCTGCGGTGCAGATTCGTCACGGAAAGAAAGGGAAAGGTCAGTTGGTCATCGGGTATAACTCCCTCGATGAGCTTCAAGGCGTCCTTGCACACATCCGCTGAAACATTTCCTCATGTAGCGTGCAGTCGGAAATCACTACCCGGCAGTTGAATAGGGGCTGAACCGCCCCTATACTCTGCGCGCATTTTGTCGGCACAAATTATGCCAAGTTATTGAATTCTGGCAGCCGACCCATGAGGAGCAAGAGTGATGGAAACCCGCACGCCAAACCGCTTGCCGTTCCATCGCTTGGCGGTTTTCCCGGTTTTATTGGCTCAATTGGTCGTTTTACTGCTGGCCGCCTTGGCGCTCTGGCAATGGCATGGAGTCGTAGCCGGATACTCAGGCCTTTGCGGGGGACTGATAGCCTTGCTACCCAATGTGTATTTCGCTCATAGGGCATTTCGGTTTTCCGGCGCCCGAGCAGCTCAAGCCATCGTCCGGTCTTTTTATGCTGGCGAGGCGGGCAAACTGATTTTGACGGCAGTGCTCTTTGCATTGACGTTCGCAGGTGTGAAGCCATTGGCGCCGCTAGCTGTATTCGGCGTCTTCGTGCTGACCCAACTGGTCAGCTGGTTCGCTCCCCTGCTTATGAGAACAAGACTTTCGAGACCTTAGGGCGTTTGAGGCAACCATGGCAGAAACAACCGCTTCGGGCTATATCCAGCACCACTTGCAGAACCTGACCTTCGGTCAGCTACCTAATGGCGGCTGGGGCTTTGCCCACACCGCAGCAGAAGCCAAAGAAATGGGCTTCTGGGCATTCCACGTCGATACCCTCGGCTGGTCTGTGGCGTTGGGTCTGATCTTCGTTCTTCTTTTCCGCATGGCGGCCAAGAAGGCAACTTCCGGTCAGCCAGGTGCTTTGCAGAACTTCGTTGAAGTATTGGTCCAGTTCGTCGATGGCAGCGTGAAAGACAGCTTCCATGGCCGTAGCCCAGTGATTGCACCGCTGGCACTGACCATCTTCGTCTGGGTGTTCCTGATGAACGCCATCGACCTGATCCCGGTCGACTGGATTCCTCAGCTGGCCATCCTGATCTCCGGCGATGCGCACATTCCGTTCCGCGCCGTGTCGACTACCGACCCGAACGCCACGCTGGCCATGGCTTTCTCGGTGTTCGCACTGATCATTTTCTACAGCATCAAGATCAAGGGCATCGGCGGCTTCATCGGCGAACTGACCCTGCACCCGTTCGGCAGCAAGAACATCTTCGTTCAGGCGCTGCTGATTCCGGTGAACTTCCTGCTTGAATTCGTGACGCTGATCGCCAAGCCAATCTCCCTGGCACTGCGTCTGTTCGGCAACATGTACGCTGGCGAACTGGTGTTCATCCTGATCGCCGTGATGTTCGGCAGCGGCCTGCTCTGGCTCAGCGGCCTGGGCGTGGTGCTGCAATGGGCGTGGGCTGTGTTCCACATCCTGATCATCACCCTGCAAGCGTTTATCTTCATGATGCTGACCATCGTCTACCTGTCGATGGCGCACGAAGAGAACCATTAAGACCGGTCTCGATCAGTCTGATGTCCCTCCCGGTCAAACGGGAGGGGGCCCGTCTAGGGCACGATGAAACGATTTGTTTTACCGCTTTAATCTAAAAAACCTAAACCATACGACGTAAAAGTCGGGAGGAAAGATGGAAACTGTAGTTGGTCTAACCGCTATCGCTGTTGCACTGTTGATCGGCCTGGGCGCACTGGGTACCGCAATTGGTTTCGGCCTGTTGGGTGGCAAGTTCCTGGAAGGCGCTGCGCGTCAGCCAGAGATGGTTCCAATGCTGCAAGTTAAAATGTTCATCGTTGCCGGCCTGCTCGACGCCGTAACCATGATCGGCGTTGGTATCGCTCTGTTCTTCACCTTCGCGAACCCCTTCGTTGGTCAACTCGCTGGCTAATCACTCGAATTTTCGAGTTGATTGGTGTGATGGACAACGAACGAGCGAGGTGTTGGCGTGAACATTAATGCAACCCTGATTGGCCAGTCCGTTGCGTTCTTCATTTTTGTACTGTTTTGCATGAAGTTCGTGTGGCCTCCGGTCATCGCGGCTTTGCACGAACGTCAGAAGAAGATCGCGGATGGACTGGACGCTGCCAGCCGAGCAGCTCGCGACCTGGAACTGGCCCAAGAGAAAGCGGGTCAGCAACTGCGCGAAGCAAAAGCTCAGGCAGCCGAAATCATTGAGCAAGCCAAGAAACGCGGTAACCAGATCGTCGAAGAGGCTGTTGAAAAAGCCCGTGTCGACGCTGACCGTGTGAAGGTTCAGGCTCAGGCCGAGATCGAGCAGGAACTGAACAGTGTCAAAGACGCGCTGCGTGCCCAACTGGGTGTGCTGGCCGTTGGCGGCGCCGAGAAGATCCTGGGCGCCACAATCGATCAAAACGCGCACGCGGAGCTGGTTAACAAACTGGCTGCTGAAATTTAAGCGAGGGCGATCATGGCAGAACTGACCACGTTGGCCCGACCTTACGCTAAGGCGGCCTTCGAGCACGCTCAGGCCCACCAGCAGCTGGCCTCTTGGTCAGCCATGCTCGGCCTGGCTGCAGCGGTGTCGCAAGACGACACCATGCGGCGCGTGCTCAAGGCCCCGCGACTGACGAGCGCAGACAAGGCCGCCACGTTTATCGACGTGTGCGGCGACAAGTTCGATGCCAAGGCACAGAATTTCATCCACGTCGTTGCCGAAAACGACCGTCTCCTGCTTCTGCCGGAGATCGCCGCTCTGTTCGACCTGTACAAGGCCGAGCAAGAGAAGTCGGTAGATGTGGAAGTCACCAGTGCTTTTGCGTTGAACCAAGAACAGCAAGACAAACTCGCCAAGGTTCTCAGTGCACGACTCGACCGGGAAGTGCGCCTGCAAGTTGCGGAGGACGCTGCCCTGATTGGTGGTGTCGTCATCCGCGCCGGCGACCTGGTTATCGATGGCTCGATTCGCGGCAAAATCGCGAAACTTGCCGAAGCATTGAAATCTTGAGTTTGAAGGGGCAGCAGAGCAATGCAGCAACTCAATCCTTCCGAAATAAGTGAAATTATCAAGGGCCGCATCGAAAAGCTCGATGTGACCTCTCAAGCCCGTAACGAAGGCACTGTCGTCAGCGTTTCTGACGGTATCGTGCGGATTCACGGTCTGGCCGACGTCATGTACGGCGAGATGATCGAGTTTCCGGGCGGTGTCTACGGTATGGCACTCAACCTCGAGCAAGACTCCGTAGGTGCCGTTGTACTGGGCGCATACACGACTCTGGCTGAAGGCATGAGCGCCAAGTGCACCGGCCGCATCCTCGAAGTTCCGGTTGGTAAGGAACTGCTGGGTCGCGTAGTCGACGCACTGGGTAACCCAGTTGACGGCAAAGGTCCGCTGAACAACACCGAGACCGACGCGGTCGAGAAAGTTGCTCCAGGCGTGATCTGGCGTAAGTCGGTAGACCAGCCTGTACAGACTGGCTACAAGGCTGTCGATGCCATGATCCCAGTCGGCCGTGGCCAGCGTGAGCTGATCATCGGTGACCGTCAGATCGGTAAGACCGCTCTGGCGATCGACGCGATCATCAACCAGAAAGACAGCGGCATCTTCTGCGTATACGTAGCAGTGGGTCAGAAGCAATCGACCATCGCCAACGTTGTTCGCAAGCTGGAAGAAAACGGCGCTCTGGCCAACACCATCATCGTGGCTGCCAGTGCTTCCGAATCCGCTGCCCTGCAATTCCTGGCACCGTACTCCGGTTGCACCATGGGCGAATACTTCCGCGACCGCGGTGAAGACGCGCTGATCGTTTATGACGATCTGTCCAAGCAAGCAGTGGCTTACCGCCAGATTTCCCTGCTGCTGCGCCGTCCACCAGGCCGTGAAGCTTACCCAGGCGACGTGTTCTATCTCCACTCCCGTCTGCTGGAGCGCGCATCCCGCGTTTCGGAAGAGTACGTAGAGAAGTTCACCAACGGCGCGGTAACTGGCAAGACCGGTTCCCTGACCGCACTGCCGATCATCGAAACCCAGGCTGGCGACGTTTCCGCGTTCGTTCCGACCAACGTGATTTCCATCACCGACGGTCAGATCTTCCTGGAATCGGCCATGTTCAACTCCGGCATCCGTCCGGCAGTGAACGCCGGTGTTTCGGTATCCCGTGTAGGTGGTGCCGCTCAGACCAAGATCATCAAGAAGCTGTCCGGTGGTATCCGTACCGCTCTGGCTCAGTACCGTGAACTGGCGGCATTCGCCCAGTTCGCTTCTGACCTGGACGAAGCGACCCGTAAGCAACTTGAACACGGTCAGCGCGTTACCGAGCTGATGAAGCAGAAGCAATACGCGCCTATGTCCATCGCTGACATGTCGCTGTCGCTGTATGCCGCTGAACGTGGGTTCCTGACTGACGTCGAAATCGCCAAGATCGGCAGCTTCGAACAAGCGCTGATTGCTTACTTCAACCGCGATCACGCCGATTTGATGGCGAAGATCAACGTGAAGGGTGACTTCAATGACGAAATCGACGCTGGCCTGAAAGCCGGTATCGAGAAGTTCAAGGCCACCCAAACCTGGTAAGCCGCAGCGGGGGCCGCGAGGCTCCCGCTTGCTAACCTGATAGGTGTTACATGGCAGGCGCAAAAGAGATTCGCAGTAAGATTGCGAGCATCAAAAGCACGCAAAAGATTACCAGCGCCATGGAAAAAGTGGCGGTCAGCAAAATGCGCAAGGCACAAATGCGCATGGCTGCTAGCCGTCCTTACGCGGAGCGCATCCGCCAGGTTATTGGTCATCTGGCCAACGCCAACCCGGAATATCGCCACCCGTTCATGATCGACCGTGCCATCAAGCGCGTCGGTTATATCGTGGTGAGCAGTGACCGTGGTCTGTGCGGTGGTTTGAATACCAACCTGTTCAAGGCTTTGGTCAAGGACATGGCGGTAAACCGCGAAAATGGCGTCGAGATCGATCTGTGCGTGGTTGGCAGCAAAGGTGCGGCTTTTTTCCGTAACTTCGGCGGTAACGTCGTCGCTGCAATCAGCCACCTGGGTGAAGAGCCGTCGATCAATGATCTGATCGGCAGCGTCAAGGTGATGCTGGATGCCTACCTGGACGGCCGGATTGACCGCCTGTCCGTGGTGTCCAACAAGTTCATCAACACCATGACGCAACAGCCTACGGTGGAGCAGTTGATTCCGCTGGTGGCAACCCCGGATCAAGAACTCAAGCACCACTGGGACTATCTCTACGAACCGGACGCCAAAGAGCTGCTTGACGGCTTGATGGTTCGCTACGTGGAGTCGCAGGTCTACCAGGCGGTGGTCGAGAACAACGCGGCTGAACAAGCTGCGCGGATGATCGCGATGAAGAACGCTACCGACAACGCCGGTGATTTGATCAGCGATTTGCAGCTGATCTACAACAAGGCGCGTCAGGCTGCGATCACCCAAGAGATCTCGGAAATCGTCGGCGGCGCTGCCGCGGTTTAACGGTTCAAATATTCAGAGGATCCAGCTATGAGTAGCGGACGTATCGTTCAAATCATCGGCGCCGTTATCGACGTGGAATTTCCACGCGACAGCGTACCGAGCATCTACGACGCCTTGAAGGTTCAAGGCGCCGAAACCACTCTGGAAGTTCAGCAGCAGCTGGGCGACGGCGTGGTACGTACCATTGCGATGGGCTCCACCGAGGGCTTGAAGCGCGGTCTGGACGTCAACAACACTGGCGCAGCCATCTCCGTACCGGTCGGTAAAGCGACCCTGGGCCGGATCATGGACGTACTGGGCAACCCGATCGACGAAGCTGGCCCGATCGGTGAAGAAGAGCGTTGGGGCATTCACCGTCCTGCGCCGACCTTCGCTGAACAAGCTGGCGGCAACGACCTGCTGGAAACCGGCATCAAGGTTATCGACCTGGTTTGCCCGTTCGCCAAGGGCGGTAAAGTCGGTCTGTTCGGTGGTGCCGGTGTGGGCAAAACCGTAAACATGATGGAACTGATCCGTAACATCGCCATCGAGCACAGCGGTTATTCCGTGTTCGCCGGTGTGGGTGAGCGTACTCGTGAGGGTAACGACTTCTACCACGAGATGAAGGATTCCAACGTTCTGGACAAAGTGGCACTGGTATACGGCCAGATGAACGAGCCGCCGGGAAACCGTCTGCGCGTAGCTCTGACCGGCCTGACCATGGCCGAGAAGTTCCGTGACGAAGGTAACGACGTTCTGCTGTTCGTCGACAACATCTATCGTTACACCCTGGCCGGTACCGAAGTATCCGCACTGCTGGGCCGTATGCCTTCGGCAGTAGGTTACCAGCCGACCCTGGCTGAAGAGATGGGCGTTCTGCAAGAACGTATCACTTCGACCAAGCAAGGCTCGATCACCTCGATCCAAGCGGTATACGTACCTGCGGACGACTTGACCGACCCGTCGCCAGCGACCACCTTCGCCCACTTGGACGCCACCGTCGTTCTGTCCCGTGACATCGCTTCCCTGGGTATCTACCCAGCGGTAGACCCACTGGACTCGACTTCCCGTCAGCTGGACCCGAACGTGATCGGCACCGAGCACTACGAAACCGCTCGTGGCGTTCAGTACGTGCTGCAGCGCTACAAAGAGCTGAAGGACATCATTGCGATCCTGGGTATGGACGAACTGTCCGAAGCCGACAAGCAACTGGTATCCCGCGCTCGTAAGATCCAGCGCTTCCTGTCGCAGCCGTTCTTCGTGGCTGAAGTCTTCACTGGTTCTCCAGGCAAATACGTTTCCCTGAAAGACACCATCGCTGGCTTCAAAGGCATCCTCAACGGTGACTACGACCATCTGCCAGAACAAGCGTTCTACATGGTTGGTGGCATCGAAGAAGCGATCGAGAAAGCCAAGAAACTGTAATCCCGGCGCCCGGCAACGGGCGCTAATTTAGGTTGAGGCAAGCAGATGGCTATGACAGTCCATTGCGATATCGTCAGCGCGGAAGGAGAAATCTTCTCCGGTCTGGTCGAGATGGTGATCGCACACGGTGAGCTGGGGGATCTTGGTATCGCCCTGGGTCACGCTCCGCTGATCACTAACCTGAAACCAGGTCCGATCCGCTTGATCAAACAGGGCGGGGAAACCGAGGTGTTCTACATCTCCGGTGGTTTCCTCGAGGTTCAGCCGAACATGGTCAAGGTTCTTGCCGACACCGTGCAGCGTGCTGCCGACCTGGACGAAGCCTCCGCTCAGGAAGCCGTCAAGGCTGCCGAGAAGGCCTTGCATGAAAAAGGCTCGGAGTTCGACTACGGTGCCGCTGCTGCACGTCTGGCCGAGGCCGCAGCCCAGCTGCGCACCGTCCAGCAGATCCGCAAGAAGTTCGGCGGCTAAGCCGCGGGATTTCCGCGTGATTGATTAAAAAGGGTAGCCTCGGCTACCCTTTTTTCTTTTTTGTAATTCACCTCTTGGTCGCAGCCGCCGACCACCCAGGATTGGTAGCCAGTCATGTCTCTCGAAATCGTTATCCTCGCTGCCGGTCAAGGCACTCGCATGCGTTCGTCGTTGCCCAAGGTTCTGCACCCGGTGGCGGGCGACTCGATGCTTGGTCATGTTATCCACAGCGCCCGGCAACTCGATCCACAACGCATCCATGTCGTCATCGGCCACGGTGCCGATGCGGTGCGCGAGCGCCTGGCGGCGGATGACCTGAATTTCGTGCTGCAGGACAAGCAGCTCGGCACCGGCCACGCTGTGGCCCAGGCCGTGCCTTTCATTACTGCTGACACCGTGCTGATCCTGTACGGCGATGTGCCGCTGATCGAGGTGGAAACCCTGCAACGCCTGCTCAAGCAGGCGGGCCCTGAGCAACTGGGCCTGCTCACTGTCGAGCTGGCCGATCCGACCGGTTACGGCCGCATCGTGCGTGACGCTGCCGGCAAGGTGGCCGCCATCGTCGAGCAGAAGGACACCAACGAAGCCCAGCGCGCGATCACCGAAGGCAACACCGGCATTCTCGCGGTACCGGCCAATCGCCTCGGTGACTGGATGAGCCGACTGTCGAACAACAACGCCCAGGGCGAGTATTACCTGACCGACGTGATCGCCATGGCGGTCAGCGACGGCCTGGCGGTGGCCACCGAGCAACCCCACGACGCCATGGAAGTGCAGGGCGCCAACGATCGCAAGCAGTTGGCCGAGCTGGAGCGTCATTACCAGCTGCGGGCGGCCCGTCGCCTGATGGCCCAGGGCGTGACCCTGCGCGATCCTGCGCGTTTCGATGTGCGTGGCGAAATCAGCGTCGGCCGCGACGTGCTGATCGACATCAACGTGATTCTCGAAGGTCGCGTGGTCATCGAGGACGACGTGGTGATCGGCCCGAACTGCGTGATCAAGGACAGCACCCTGCGTAAGGGCGTAGTGATCAAGGCCAACAGCCATATTGAAGGCGCTGTGCTGGGCGAGGGCAGCGATGCCGGTCCGTTCGCCCGCCTGCGTCCGGGTACCGTCCTGGATGCCCGTGCCCATGTGGGTAACTTTGTCGAGTTGAAGAACGCGCACATGGGCGAGGGCGCCAAGGCCGGTCACCTGGCCTACCTGGGCGATGCCGAGATCGGTGCGCGCAGCAATATCGGCGCCGGCACCATTACCTGCAACTACGATGGCGCCAACAAGCATCGGACGGTGCTGGGCGAAGACGTATTCATCGGTTCCAACAACTCGTTGGTGGCACCTGTGGATATCCAGGATGGCGCCACTACGGCGGCCGGTTCCACCATCAACCAGACTGTGGAAAAAGCCCAGCTGGCCGTGGCCCGTGCCCGGCAGAAGAACATCGACGGCTGGAAACGCCCGGTGAAAATCAAGAAGAGCCAGCTGACCTGTTGCGGGCCGTCGGGCAGGTAACGCAGCACCGGCCAGGTCAGCAGGATCGCCGGCGTGCCGATGACGATGAACAGCCA
>NZ_JAQZAA010000061.1:0-84849 GCF_028640875.1 Pseudomonas sp. SBT1-2
GTCTCCATGCGTTTGCCGCAGTCACGACAGCCAACACGTCTGAGCAAAACGCTGAGGCGCACTGCACGGCCGAGAATGGGCAAATCACGAACGACTCGCTCGCAATACTCGTGAGTGGTTGAACAGGGCTTTTGGCATCCACCACAGGAAGGGAATCGGGTGGTGTGGGGCGTCAGATCGATCTGTAGGGCATCGCCATCAGGCTTGATCGTGACGACAGAAAAGCCCTCCCAAAAAGGAAGGAAAGTATTAATATCGTGCATAAGAACGCCGGTTTTTTAGATGTGTTTGCTCGCACGAACATCATCAATCAAATCGGCGTTCTTGTTTCTGTGTTTCCCGGAATTCCGTGAAGAACCAAAAAAAAGCCCTGATCGTGCGACCAAGGCTTTTTCTTTTACCGCGTTAACGCAGGATCACAGGCCGTTGCGGGCCTTGAACTCGCGACGACGACGGTGCAGTACCGGCTCGGTGTAGCCGTTCGGCTGCTTGGTGCCTTCGATCACTAGTTCGACCGCCGCCTGGAAGGCGATGTTGCTGTCGAAGTTCGGGGCCAGCGGACGGTACAGGGTGTCGCCGGCGTTCTGCCGGTCCACCACGGGCGCCATGCGCTTGAGGCTTTCCATGACCTGGGCTTCGGTGACGACGCCATGGCGCAGCCAGTTGGCGATGTGCTGGCTGGAGATGCGCAGGGTGGCGCGGTCTTCCATCAGGCCGACATCGTTGATGTCCGGCACCTTGGAGCAGCCGACGCCCTGGTCGATCCAGCGCACCACGTAGCCGAGAATGCCCTGGGCGTTGTTGTCCAGTTCGTTCTTGATCTCTTCGGCCGACCAGTTGGTGTTGCTGGCCAGCGGAATGGTCAGGATGTCGTCCACCGAAGCGCGGGCGCGCTTGGCCAGCTCGGCCTGGCGGGCGAACACGTCGACCTTGTGGTAGTGCAGGGCGTGCAGGGCCGCGGCGGTGGGCGAGGGTACCCAGGCGGTGTTGGCGCCGGCCAGCGGGTGAGCGATTTTCTGTTCGAGCATGGCGGCCATCAGGTCCGGCATGGCCCACATGCCTTTACCGATCTGCGCACGGCCTTGCAGGCCGGTGCTCAGGCCGATATCGACGTTCCAGTTCTCGTAGGCGCCGATCCACTTGGCGGCCTTCATCTCGGCCTTGCGCACCACGGCGCCGGCTTCCATGGAGGTGTGGATTTCGTCGCCGGTGCGGTCGAGGAAGCCGGTATTGATGAACACCACGCGCTCGCTGGCGGCCTTGATGCAGGCCTTGAGGTTGACCGTGGTGCGGCGCTCCTCATCCATGATCCCGACTTTCAGGGTGTTGCGCGGCAGTTCCAGCACGTCTTCGATGCGCCCGAACAGCTCGTTGGTGAACGCGGCTTCTTCCGGACCGTGCATCTTCGGCTTCACGATGTACACCGAGCCGGTGCGGCTGTTGGTGCGCGAGGTGTTGCCGTTGAGGTTGTGGATCGCTGCGAGGCTGGTGACCAGGCCGTCGAGGATGCCTTCCGGCACTTCGTTGCCTTGGCTGTCGAGGATCGCGTCGATAGTCATCAGGTGGCCGACGTTACGCACGAACAGCAGCGAACGACCGTGCAGCTTCACACTGCCGCCGTTGGGCGCGGTGTATTCGCGGTCGGCGTTCATGGTGCGGGTGAAGGTCTGGCCGCCCTTGGCCACTTCTTCGGCCAGGTCGCCCTTCATCAGGCCGAGCCAGTTGCGGTAGATCACCACCTTGTCATCGGCGTCGACGGCGGCGACCGAGTCTTCGCAGTCCATGATGGTGGTCAGGGCCGCTTCCATCAGCACGTCTTTTACGCCGGCGGCGTCGGTCTGGCCGACCGGGCTGCTGGCGTCGATCTGGATCTCGAAATGCAGGCCGTTGTGTTTCAGCAGGACCGCGGTCGGGGCCGCGGCATCGCCGTGGTAGCCGATCAGCTGGGCGTCGTCGCGCAGGCCGCTGTTGCTGCCACCCTTGAGGGCGACCACCAGCTTGCCGTCGACGATTTTGTAGCCGGTGGAGTCGACATGGGAGCCGGCAGCCAATGGCGCGGCCTCGTCGAGGAAGGCGCGGGCGAAGGCGATGACCTTGTCGCCGCGCACCTTGTTGTAGCCTTTGCCTTTTTCCGCGCCGTCGGCTTCGCTGATGGCGTCGGTGCCATAAAGCGCGTCGTACAGCGAGCCCCAGCGGGCGTTGGAGGCGTTGAGGGCAAAACGGGCATTCATCACCGGGACCACCAGCTGCGGGCCGGCCGTGCGGGCGATCTCGTCATCGACGTTTTGCGTCGTGGCCTGGAAGTCCGCCGCTTCTGGCAGCAGATAACCGATGTCTTGCAGGAAGGCTTTGTAGGCGATCGGGTCGTGGGCCTGGGCTTTCTCAGGAGCTCTACGGGATTGGTGCCAGGCATCGATACGCGCCTGGAAATCGTCGCGTTTGGCGAGTAGGGCTTTGTTCTTCGGCGCCAGGTCGTGGATGACCTTGTCGGCGCCGGCCCAGAACTTGTCGGCGGTGAGGCCGGTACCGGGAATGGCTTCGTTGTTCACGAAGTCGAACAGGACTTTGGCGACCTGCAGGCCACCGACTTGAACGTGTTCAGTCATTGCTTGCCTCACTCTGCTCAGCTATTTCGCTTTTCAGCTCTTCAAATTAACAATGAAGCCTCTGGCCATTTAAACCACAAACCCCTCTACCAGTACATGCCATCGCGGGCGGCTGGGATGGTTCCAATCAACGGCTTGAAGCCTTGCTGACAGGGCTTTCAGGGTTGCGACTGCGCCTTGGCAGACATCGATCCAACGTTATGTAGTGCGCGCTTCGGCATACTACATGATGAATTGCGGTTGTGAAAATTAGACTAAATACGTCGTTCCGCGACCCAAGTTCGCGGAGCGGTCACGCTGGGGAACAGAATGTTCTCAAAAAACTATTGAATTGTTCCATATAAATCCAAGGAGTTGTACACGATTTATATTCCGGCAGCGGCAGCGCGCTGTTTTCATGCTTTGCGCCTTGCCTGTAGGCGCAAGGGAAGCGGCAGGACGAGCCTTGCCTATACTTGATTTTCTATAACAAAAGTCCTGACAGAGGGTTGCGCCATGGACCACCTCGTACTCACCGTATTCGCCCCGGACAAGCCCGGACAGGTCGAGCGCATCGCCCAATGCATCGCCGCGCACGGCGGTAACTGGCTGGAGAGCCGCATGTCGCGCATGGCGGGGCAGTTCGCCGGCATCCTGCGGGTCGGTGTGCCGGCGGAGGCCTACGACGAGCTGGTGGACGCCTTGCAGGGCTTGGCGGCCCAGGGCATTCGGGTGCTGATCGCCGAAAGCGGTATCGAACAATCCTGCACCTGGAAGCCGATCTCCATGGAGTTGGTGGGCAACGACCGGCCGGGCATCGTGCGCGACATCACCCGCCTGTTGAGCGAGCAGGGAGTGAACCTGGAGCGACTGGTGACCGAAGTGCGCCCGGCGCCCATGAGCAGCGAGCCGCTGTTCCACGCCGAAGCGATCCTGGCGGTGCCGCTGACCTTGTCCCTCGATGTCCTGCAGTCGCGCCTGGAAACCCTGGCGGATGATTTGATGGTGGAGTTGGTGCTGCGCAGCGAGGTGTGAACCGAAAGGGCAGGTTATCCAGTTTTAGCGTGCATGCGCCTGTGGATAACCTGTAGAGACCTACCGCCAGCCCAAGCCAGCCAAGGCTTTGCGGAATCTGATCAAAAAACCAGCAGTTTCAAGGGCTTGTGCACAAACGGCGGGGGTCACGCTGTGGATAACCTTGGGAAGGATAGCTGCAGGCCACGCCAACCGTGGCCTGTAGAGGTTTGTACGTTTATTGATCAGCTGCGTTTGCGCAGGCTCAACCAGGCATCCACGCTGTACACCGCCAGGCCGGCCCAGATAAACATGAACGCCACCAGGGTGCTCGACGACAGGTGTTCGCCGAACAGCAGTACCGCCTGCAGCAGCACCAGGGTCGGCGCCAGGTACTGCAAGAAGCCCAGGGTGGTGTAGGGCAGGTGACGGGCGGCGGCGTTGAAGCACACCAGCGGCACCAGGGTGACGGGGCCGGCCGCCACCAGCCACCAGGCTTCGGAGCTGGTCCAGAAGGCCGCCTGGGCACTGGTGGCGGTGGGGTTGAACAAGAGCCAGGCGAAGGCGATCGGCACCAGCATCCAGGTTTCCACCACCAGCCCCGGTAGCGCCTTGACCGGCGCCTGCTTGCGGATCAGCCCGTAGAAACCGAAGGTCAGCGCCAGTACCAGCGAGACCCAGGGCAGGCTGCCGACCTGCCACACCTGCTGCGCCACGCCGACCGCCGCCAGGCCCACCGCCAGCCACTGCAGGCGCCGCAGCCGCTCACCGAGGATCAGCATGCCCAGCAGCACGTTCACCAGCGGGTTGATGTAGTAACCCAGGCTGGCCTCGAGCATGCGCCCGTTATTCACCGACCAGACATAGGTCAGCCAGTTGGCCGCGATCAGGGTGCCGCTCAGGGCCAGGATCGCCAGGCGCTTGGGGTTGTCCCGCAACTCGCGCCACCAGCCGGGATGCTTCCAGACCATCAGCAGCAACGCGCCGAACAGCGCGGACCAGAGCACCCGGTGGATGATGATTTCCACGGCGGGCACGTTGGCGATGGCTTTGAAGTAGATCGGGAACAGGCCCCAGATGATGTAGGCACTCAGGCCCAGGATGTACCCGCGACGCGGGTTGGCGGCTTGCATGCAGAATCCTTGCTTAGGCAGCTAACAAAGGCAGTGATTGTAAGGAGGTTTATCAGGCTGTGTCTTTGTCGGCGTAATCGCGGAGACCTGCTTTGGTGATCGATCCGGCTTCTGTAGGAGCGAGGCTTGCCCGCGATCAAGACACCGCGGTGCATCAGACTCATCGCGGCGAGGCTATCGCGGGCAAGCCTCGCTCCTACAGATCCGATAAAGGCTGGGGTCAGAACAGCTTCAAGGGTTCTTCGTTGAGCGCCGAAAGTTGTTCGCGCAACGCCAGCACCTGGTCGCCCCAGTAACGCTCGCTGCCGAACCAGGGGAAGCTGCGCGGGAACGCTGGGTCGTCCCAGCGCCGCGCCAGCCAGGCGCTGTAGTGCATCAGGCGCAGGGCGCGCAGCGGTTCGATCAGCGCCAGTTCGCGCGGGTCGAAGTCGTGGAACTCGCTGTAGCCATCCATCAGCTCCGACAACTGTCCCAGGCATTCCTGGCGATCGCCGGCGAGCATCATCCACAGGTCCTGTACCGCCGGGCCCATGCGGCAGTCGTCGAGGTCGACGATATGGAACACCTCGTCGCGGCACATCATGTTGCCGGGATGGCAGTCGCCATGCATGCGGATGTTCTGGTGCGGCGTGGCCTGGTAGACCTCTTCCACCCGCTTGAGCAGGTCGCGGGCCACCGACTCATAGGCCGGCAGCAGGCTCTTGGGTACGAAGTCGCCTTCCAGCAGGGTGGTCAGCGAGTCGTGGCCGAAATTCTTCACCCCCAGCGCTTCGCGATGCTCGAACGGGCGGGTGGCGCCGACCGCATGCAGGCGGCCGAGCAATTGCCCCAGGCGATACAACTGGTCGAGGTTGCCGGGTTCCGGCGCCCGGCCGCCACGGCGCGGGAACAGGGTGAAGCGGAAGCCTTGATGCTCGAACAGGCTTTCGCCCTGGTGAATCAGCGGCGCCACCACCGGTACTTCGCATTCGGCGAGTTCGAAGGTGAAGCGGTGCTCTTCGAGAATTGCCTCGTTGGTCCAGCGCTGCGGACGGTAGAACTTGGCGATCAGCGGCTCGCCGTCTTCGATGCCGACCTGGTAGACACGGTTTTCGTAACTGTTGAGTGCCAGGACACGGGCGTCGCTGAGAAAACCGATGCTTTCGACGGCATCGAGGACTAGATCAGGGGTAAGGGTTTCGAACGGGTGAGACATGCTGACTCCTGCGCGCAGCAGGCTGCTGCGTCCGGCCAAGCATGGTAGCGCACGAAGGATGACAGGTGGTGACTGTGAGGTCGCTATCGCGGGCAAGCCTCGCTCCTGCAGGTCGGTGCAGGAGCGAGCTTGCTCGCAAAGCGGTGGATCAGGCGCCGACGATGCCGCCGTCTTCCCGGGTGATCACCATCACCGAGGAACGCGGCTTGCCGTTGGGCAGGTGCTCGGGGAAGGTCGAACCGCCGTTCTCGCCCGGATGCTGGATGCCCACGAACAGGCTGCGCTGATCCGGCGAGAAGGTGATGCCGGTGACTTCGCAGCCCACCGGCCCGACCATGAAGCGGCGGATCTCACCGGTGTCCGGGTCGGCGCAGAGCATCTGATTGTTGCCCATGCCGGCGAAGTCGCCGGCGTTGCTGGAGTCGCCGTCGGTGAGGATCCACAACCGGCCGGCCTTGTCGAAACCCAGGCCGTCGGGGCTGTTGAACATGTTCTGCGGGGTGATGTTCGACGAACCGCCTTTCGGCTGGTCGGCATGCACGGCCGGGTTGCCGGCGACCACGAACAGGTCCCAGGTGAAGTCCATCGAACCGTGGTCGCCACGGCCGGTCTGCCAGCGCAGGATCTGCCCGTAGACGTTTTTCTCCCGCGGGTTCGGGCCGCCCACTGGCTGGCCGTCTTCACCGCGTTTGGAGTTGTTGGTCAGGGTGCAGTAGACCTGGCCGTCTTTCGGGCTGACCACGATCCATTCCGGACGGTCCATGCGCGTGGCCTTGACCACGCTGGCCGCCAGGCGGGCATGGATCAGCACTTCGGCCTGGTCGGCAAAACCGCTGCTAGCGTCGATGCCGTTCTTGCCATGGCTCAGCTCGACCCATCTGCCCTTGCCTTTCGGGTGGTCCGGGTTGCCGTCGCCATTGTCGAAGATCGCCACGTACAGGGTGCCGTGATCCAACAGGTCGCGGTTGGCCTTGGGGTTGCGGTGGTTGATGCGGTCGCGGCTGACGAACTTGTAGATGAACTCGCCACGCTCGTCGTCGCCCATGTAGACCACGGCGCGTCCGTCGCGGGTTTCGGCCAGGGCGGCGTTTTCATGCTTGAAGCGGCCCAGGGCGGTGCGCTTGATCGGTTTGGATTGCGGGTCGAACGGGTCGATCTCCACGACCCAGCCGTGACGGTTGAGCTCGTTGGGGTTTTTCGCCAGGTCGAAGCGCGGGTCGAACTGATGCCAGTTGATGTCGCGGCTGCTCGCCGAGGCGCCATAACGTTTCTGTGCGGCATCGAAGGTCTGCTGGGCGTTGCTGCTGCCGAAGCAGTCGGTGAAGTTCTCTTCACAGGTCAGGTAGGTGCCCCATGGCGTCTTGCCGTTGGCGCAGTTCTGGAAGGTGCCGAGGACTTTCCTGCCGCTCTTGTCGGCGCTGGTTTTCATCAGCGCGTGGCCGGCGGCCGGGCCGCTCAGGCGAATTGGCGCGTTGCCGTGGATGCGCCGGTTGTAGCGTGAACCCTGGACGAACTGCCATTGGCCGCTGCGGCGCTGCACTTCGATCACCGACACGCCTTCGCTGGCCAGGGCCTTGCGCACGTCTTCCGCCGACTGCGGCATGCCGCCGTGGGGGTAGAGGTAGCGATAGTTGGTGTATTCGTTGTTGATCGCCATCAGCGCGCGATTTTTGTCGTCCGGGAAGGCGAACAGGCTCATGCCGTCGTTGTTGTCACCGAACTGCACTTCCTGGGCCGCGGCGGTGCCATTGCCGCTCGGGTCGAAGGCCGGGCCGTTCTTCTGCAGGGGCTGGCCCCAGCTGATCAGCACCGAGGACTTGTAGCCCGGCGGCAGGGTGATGGTGTCGCTGGTGGCGGCGGCAATGCCTTCAAAGCCCAGCAGCTTGCTGGAACCGGCGCTGACGCTGGCGGCCAGCACGCTGCGGCTCAGCAGGTTGCCACCGAGAAACATGGCCGCGCCGCACAGGGCACCGGCGCTGATGAAACCACGGCGGCTGAGGCCGACCATCTTTTCGAGGTCGGTAGGTTGGTCTTCTTCTAGTAGGCTCATCACAGGCTTCCTGCAGGATTTTGCAGCCACCTTAATCAGCGTCGATGACGAACATATTGCAGCGACGAAAGCATTTCGCCGCTTGTGTAGCCGTTGCCGAAGGCTGCGATCGAGCCGAAGGCTCGCAGGGAGCTTGAGTCAGTCAAGGTCCTGCGGACCTTATCGCAGCCTGCGGCAGCGGCTACAGAGCGGTGATCAGTCTGGTTACAGCGGCGTGCCGAGCAGCACATTGGATGGCGAGAACTGCACCCGCACCGGCTTGCCGGCGCTCAAGCCAAGGTTTCGCAGGTGCAGCGGTTCGGCCAGGGCGCAGAGGGTCTGGCCGCTGGGCAGGGCGATGCGGATTTCGCTGGGGCCGTCGTCGGCGTCGAGGATCGCTTCCAGGGTGCCTTGCAGGCAATTGTGTCCGGGTGTTGCAGGCTGATCGATGGCCAGCAGTTCCAGCCAACCAGCCTTGATCAAGGCCACTACTCCGGTGCCGGGTTCCAGTTCCAGATGCAGGGTGCTGTCATGGGTGATTTGCGCCTGGATCACCAGGTCTTCCGCGAGCGCCAGGCGCACCAGGTCGTTGCGCCCTTGCGCTTCGACGGCCTGCACCGTGCCGTGCAGCTGGTTGCGGGCGCTGGTCCGGAGCATCAGGCGCCCCAGCAGATCGAGGTCGGCGGCGTCTTCGGCGGCTTCCAGCACCTGGGCCTGCAAGGCCTGCAAACGCTGGTAGAGACGCAGCACCCGCTCGCCCTCTGCGGAGAGCCTGGCGCCACCGCCGCCTTTGCCGCCGACACTGCGTTCGACCAGGGGTTTTTGCGCCAGGTTGTTCAACTCATCGATGGCATCCCAGGCTGCCTTGTAACTCAGGCCGGCGCTTTTCGCGGCACGGGTGATCGAGCCCTGTTCGGCGATGTGCTGCAGCAGGGCGATGCGCTGCGGGCGACGGGCGATGTGCTGGGTCAACAAGGTGGGCAAGGGCATGGCGGAACGCTTTGAACGCTGGGAATGGAAAGGGAGTTTGCGGCTTGAGGGCCGAGAGTCAAGTTCAGTCGGGCTCGCCAGGTTTTGGCGTGCGTGCCAGGCAGTAGACATCGACCCGCCGCGCCCCGGCCGTGAGCAACAGCCGCGCCAGGGCGTGGGCGGTCGCGCCGGTGGTGAGTACGTCGTCCACCAGCGCCAGGTGCCGGCCATGGACCGCCGCCTCGGGCATCAGGGCGAAGGCGTGACGCAGGTTGCGTTGCCGCGCCCTGGCATCCAGGCCTTGTTGCGATGGCGTGTCCTGGGTGCGCAGCAACGAGGTTTCGTCACAGGGGATCTGCAGGATCTCGCCCAGCCAGCGCGCGAGCATCGCCGCCTGGTTATAGCCGCGTTGCCGCAGGCGCTTGCGGGCCAGGGGCACTGGCAGCAGGGCGTCGGGCTGTGGCAGGTCCTCACTGAAACGATGTTGCAGCGATTGCGCGAGAAGTTCGGCCAAAAGTCGGCCAAAGGGCCATTTGCCGTTGTGCTTGAAACGGCTGATCAGGCTGTCGACCGGAAAGCCATAACGCCAGGGCGCCACCACCTGGGCAAAGGCCGGCGGTCGCTTGAGGCACTGGCCGCAGGTCAGGCCGGCCGCGGGCAAGGGCAGGGCGCAGACCTGGCAATGATCGCCGAGCCACGGCAGTTCGGTTTCACAGGCGGTGCAAATGGCTTGGGGCGTGTCGGTCGGCTCGTCGCAGAGTAAACAGGGTTGTTTGTTTTTTAACCAGATGTAAACCGGTCCTTGGTAATGTGGTTGACACTGCATGACGCTTCCTTAAATATGCCCAACATCCGTGTCGCGGCTGTGGGTATTCCCTTCCCGTCGCCGCTTGCCAAGCATAATCAAGGAATCGCCCATGAGCGCCAGCACCACCGCCAATCTGCGTCATGACTGGACTTTGGCTGAAGTCAAAGCCCTCTTCGTTCAGCCGTTCAATGACTTGCTGTTCCAGGCGCAGACGGTGCACCGCGCGCATTTCGACGCCAACCGCGTCCAGGTTTCCACCCTGTTGTCGATCAAGACCGGCGCCTGCCCGGAAGATTGCAAATATTGTCCGCAGTCCGGTCACTACAACACCGGCCTGGAAAAAGAAAAGCTGATGGAAGTGCAGAAGGTCCTCGAAGAGGCTGCGCGCGCCAAGGCCATAGGTTCGACCCGTTTCTGCATGGGCGCGGCCTGGAAACACCCGTCGGCCAAAGACATGCCGTACGTGCTGGAAATGGTCAAGGGCGTGAAAGCCATGGGCCTGGAAACCTGCATGACCCTCGGTCGCCTGGACCAGGACCAGACCGAAGCCCTGGCCAAGGCCGGCCTGGACTACTACAACCACAACCTCGATACCTCGCCGGAGTTCTACGGCAGCATCATCACCACCCGCACCTACAGCGAGCGCCTGCAGACCCTGGCCTACGTGCGCGATGCCGGGATGAAGATCTGCTCCGGCGGCATCCTCGGCATGGGCGAGTCCCTCGATGACCGCGCCGGCCTGCTGATCCAGCTGGCCAACCTGCCGGAGCATCCGGAATCGGTGCCGATCAACATGCTGGTGAAAGTGGCCGGCACGCCGCTGGAAAACTCCGAAGATGTCGACCCGTTCGACTTCATCCGCATGCTTGCCGTGGCTCGCATCCTGATGCCGAAATCCCATGTGCGCCTGTCCGCCGGCCGCGAAGCGATGAACGAGCAGATGCAGGCCTTGGCATTCTTCGCCGGCGCCAACTCGATCTTCTACGGCGAGAAACTGCTGACCACCGCCAACCCGCAGGCCGACAAGGACATGCAACTGTTCGCGCGCCTGGGCATCCAGCCGGAAGCCCGCGAAGAACACGCCGACGAGGTGCACCAGGCCGCCATCGAGCAGGCGCTGGTGGAACAGAAGAGCAGCGAGCAGTTCTACAACGCTGCCGTCTGATCTGCTGCCTCTGTAGGAGCGAGGCTTGCCCGCGAATGGTTCACCGCGTGAGCCAGGGACACAGAGGTGTCTGGATCGCGGGCAAGCCTCGCTCCTACAAGGATGATGTTTCTTTTCTTGCCTGCGAGGCCAGCATGTCTTTCGATCTCCGCGCGCGTCTCGCTGCCCGTCGTGCCGAAAACCTCTACCGTCAGCGCCCACTGCTGGAAAGCCCGCAAGGGCCGCAAGTGGTGGTCGACGGCCAGCCATTGCTGGCGTTCTGCAACAACGATTACCTGGGGCTGGCCAATCATCCGCAAGTGATCGAAGCCTGGCGCGCCGGTGCGTCCCGCTGGGGCGTGGGCGGTGGCGCCTCGCACCTGGTGATCGGCCACAGCACGCCCCACCACCAGTTGGAAGAAGCCCTGGCCGAGTTCACCGGCCGCCCGCGAGCACTGCTGTTCACCACCGGTTACATGGCCAATCTCGGCGCAGTCACCGCGCTGGTGGGGCAGGGCGACACGGTGCTGGAAGACCGCCTCAACCACGCTTCGTTGCTGGACGCCGGCCTGCTCTCCGGCGCGCGCTTCAACCGTTATTTGCACAATGATGCCGAGAGCCTGGCCAAGCGCCTGGAGAAAGCCACCGGCAATACCCTGGTGGTCACCGATGGCGTGTTCAGCATGGACGGCGACCTGGCCGACCTGCCGGCCCTGGCTCGCGAAACCCGGGCCAAGGGTGCCTGGCTGATGGTCGACGACGCCCATGGGTTCGGGCCGCTGGGGGCCAACGGCGGAGGAATCGTCGAGCACTTCGGTTTGAGCCAGGAAGATGTGCCGGTCCTGGTGGGTACTCTCGGCAAGGCGTTCGGCACCGCCGGCGCCTTTGTCGCCGGCAGCGAGGAGCTGATCGAAAGCCTGATCCAGTTCGCCCGTCCTTATATCTACACCACCAGCCAGCCGCCGGCCCTGGCCTGCGCCACCCTGAAAAGCCTGGAGTTGCTGCGCAGCGAGCACTGGCGGCGTGAGCACCTGAACACGCTGATCCGCCAGTTCCGCCAGGGCGCCGAGCAGATCGGGCTGACCCTGATGGACAGCTTCACGCCGATCCAGCCGATCCTGATCGGCGACAGCGCGCGGGCGATTCGCCTGTCACAAATGCTGCGCGAGCGCGGCCTGATGGTCACCGCGATTCGTCCACCGACCGTGCCCGCGGGGAGCGCCCGCCTGCGGGTGACCCTGTCCGCCGCCCACAGTGAGGCTCAGGTCCAGCTATTGTTGAATGCACTGGCGGATTGTTTTAGCGAACCAGGACCGGAGCCAAGCCATGCGTGATCGACTGATTCTGCTGCCCGGTTGGGGCCTCGGCGTATCGCCGCTGGAGCCCTTGGCGGCGGCTCTGCAGGGGCTGGACGAACACCTGCGGGTCGAGATCGAACCGTTGCCGGAGCTGGAGTCCAGCGACCTGAATGAGTGGCTCGACGAACTGGACGCCAGCGTGCCGGACAACGCCTGGCTCGGTGGCTGGTCGCTGGGTGGCATGCTGGCTTCCGAGCTGGCGGCGCGTCGTGGCGAGCGCTGCTGCGGTTTGTTGACCCTGGCCAGCAACCCCAGTTTTGTGGCTCACGCTGAGTGGGCGAGTGCGATGCCGGGGGAGACCTTCGACGGGTTTCTGGCCGGCTGCAACGCCGACCCGCGCACCACCCTCAAGCGCTTCAGTTTGCTCTGCGCCCAGGGCGCCGAAGATCCACGCGGCCTGTCGCGCCTGCTGTCGGGTGGCGCGCCGCATACCTCGGGCGCGGTGTTGATGGCCGGCCTGGAATTGTTGGCGCAGTTGGACACTCGCCATGCTCTGCAGGCGTTTCGTGGGCCGCAGTTGCATCTGTTTGCAGGGCTTGACGGGCTGGTGCCGGCCGAAGCCGCGGGCGAATTGCTGGCGTTGTTGCCCGATGTCGAAGTTGGTCTGATTGAACAGGCCAGCCACGCGTTTCTTCTGGAGGATCCCCACGGTGTGGCGGGGGCGATCCAGGCTTTTTTGCATGAGTCCGGCGATGACTGATCTGTCCCTTCACAAGCCCCCCGGCAGCTTGCCCGACAAGCGCCAGGTGGCGGCTTCCTTTTCCCGTGCGGCGTCCAGTTATGACAGCGTGGCGCAACTGCAGCGCGATGTCGGTCACGCGTTGCTGAGCCGCCTGCCGCAAGGTCGCGAGCCTGGCCGCTGGCTGGACATGGGCTGCGGCACCGGTTATTTCAGCCGCCTGCTGGGCGAGCGCTTCCCGGCCAGCGAAGGGCTGGCGCTGGACATCGCCGAAGGCATGCTCGAGCACGCCCGTCCGCTGGGCGGGGCGCAGTATTTCATTGCCGGCGATGCCGAGCGTTTGCCGTTGCAGGGGCAGAGTTGCGAGCTGATTTTCTCCAGCCTGGCAGTGCAGTGGTGCGCGGACTTCCGTTCGGTCCTCAGCGAGGCGCATCGAGTGCTGAAGCCGGGCGGCGTGCTGGCCTTTGCCAGTTTGTGCGTCGGTACGCTGTATGAATTGCGCGACAGTTGGCGTCAGGTCGACGGCATGGTGCATGTCAACCGCTTCCGTGAGTTCGGCACGTATCAACAGCTGTGCGCGGCGAGCGGCTTGCAGGTGCTGAGCCTGGAAACCCGTCCGCATGTGCTGCACTACCCGGATGTGCGCAGTCTGACCCATGAGCTGAAGGCTCTGGGGGCGCACAACCTCAACCCTGGACGGCCCGGCGGGCTGACAGGGCGGGCGCGGATCAAGGGCCTGATCGACGCCTACGAACAGTTCCGTCAAGCGCAGGGATTGCCCGCGACCTACCAGGTGGTCTACGCCGTATTGGAGAAGCCGCTATGAGCCGAGCCTATTTCGTTACCGGAACAGACACCGATGTTGGCAAGACCACCGTCGCCGCCGGCTTGCTGCATGCCGCGCGGCTTTCGGGGCTGAGCACGGCGGCCGGGAAACCGGTGGCTTCAGGCTGCGAGCTGACCCCCAAGGGGCTGCGTAACGCCGATGCGCTGGCCTTGCTGGCCGAGTGCTCGTTGCCGCTGACCTACGATGAAGTCAATCCACTGGCCTTCGAACCGGCCATCGCTCCCCATCTGGCGGCCCGCGAGGCTGGCGTGGCGTTGACTGTGCAGGCCTTGCTGGCGCCGATGCGCCAGGTGCTGGCCAAGGGCGCGGACTTCACCCTGATCGAAGGGGCCGGCGGCTGGCGTGTGCCGCTGGCGGACCAGGACAACCTGTCCGACCTGGCCATGGCCCTGGGTCTGCCGGTGATCCTGGTGGTGGGCGTGCGCCTGGGCTGTATCAACCATGCCCTGCTGACGGCCGAGGCGATTGCCCAGGACGGTTTGCAACTGGCGGGTTGGGTGGCCAACATCATCGAGCCGAAGACTTCGCGGCTCGAGGAGAACCTCGCCACGCTGGCAGAGCGCCTGCCTGCTCCTTGTCTGGGTCGGGTCCCGAGATTGAAGGCGATCAGCGCCGAAGCGGTGGCCGAGCATCTGCAACTGGACCTGCTTGACTAGATTTTGCCTATGATAAGGCACTATGCCATTAGTGTTTTTGACGGGTCTTTTTCTGGCGCGTCTGGTTCAATAGCCGCTGTTCATTCCTTGCAGGGTCGAGTCCTCCCATGGAAATTTCCGGGAATACCGCTTTCTACGCCGGCCTGAGTACCGTGCAGACCGGGCAGAACCGTGTCGATCAGGCGGCCAGCCAGATCGCCAGCACGACCATCGAACGTTCTGTCACCAGCCAGTCTTCTGAAGTCCAGGTCGAGCGCTTACGATCCGTCGACCGCAGCCAGCAATCGGACCTGGCCAGCAACATGGTCGAGATGTCCATGGGCAAGATCCAGGCGGAGCTGGGCGTGAAAGTCGCCAAGGCCGCCGATGAAGTGCTCGGTACGCTGATCGACACCTACGCTTGACCCTCCCTCGGTAGCCCTGGCCGTTTTTGCGGGCAGGGTGGTCCGCGCAAGAACACCCTGCACATCCCCTTCTGCCGTCTTGCTGGCCTGCCAGCTCCTACACTCAATTTAGCTTCCGAATATTTCACGGCATTCGCTGTGGACCTTGGCGTGCAAGGCCTGCAGGGGATCGATGACGAACGGTGTTTGCGTGGTGCTTGACAAGGTTTGGGCGTAAACGTATGTTTCAAACAACTGTTTGACCGCCACAATAAATCAACGCGGTTGTTCATTCCCGGTTACATCAGCAGAGGTTTATCGCTATGCCTGACTACAAGGCCCCCTTGCGTGATATTCGCTTCGTTCGTGACGAGCTGCTCGGCTATGAAGCGCACTATCAGAGCCTGCCGGCTTGCCAGGACGCTACTCCAGACATGGTTGACGCCATCCTCGAGGAAGGCGCGAAGTTTTGTGAGCAGGTACTGGCCCCTCTGAACCGTGTGGGTGACCTGGAAGGCTGCACCTGGAGCGAATCCGGCGTTAAGACCCCGACGGGCTTCAAAGAGGCTTACAAGCAATTCGTCGAAGGCGGCTGGCCAAGCCTGGCTCACGATGTCGAGCATGGCGGTCAAGGCCTGCCGGAGTCCCTGGGCCTGGCTGTCAGCGAAATGGTCGGCGAAGCCAACTGGTCGTGGGGCATGTACCCAGGCCTGTCCCATGGCGCGATGAACACCATCTCCGAGCACGGCACGCCTGAGCAGCAAGAGGCTTACCTGACCAAGCTGGTATCCGGCGAGTGGACCGGCACCATGTGCCTGACCGAACCGCACTGCGGCACCGACCTGGGCATGCTGCGCACCAAGGCCGAACCTCAGGCCGACGGTTCCTACAAAGTCACCGGCACCAAGATATTCATCTCGGCCGGTGAGCACGACATGGCCGACAACATCGTCCATATCGTTCTGGCCCGCCTGCCGGATGCGCCGGCTGGCACCAAAGGCATTTCGCTGTTCATCGTGCCGAAGTTCCTGCCGAACGCCGATGGCTCCGTCGGCCAGCGCAACGCCGTGAGCTGTGGTTCCCTGGAACACAAGATGGGTATCCACGGCAACGCCACCTGCGTGATGAACTTCGACGCGGCCACCGGTTTCCTGATCGGCCCGGCGAACAAAGGCCTGAACTGCATGTTCACCTTCATGAACACCGCTCGCCTGGGTACCGCGCTGCAAGGCCTGGCCCACGCCGAGATCGGTTTCCAGGGTGGCCTGAAATACGCTCGCGATCGTCTGCAAATGCGTTCCCTGACTGGCCCGAAAGCGCCGGACAAGGCCGCCGACCCGATCATCGTGCACCCTGACGTACGTCGCATGCTGTTGACCATGAAGGCTTTCGCCGAAGGCAACCGTGCCATGGTCTACTTCACCGCCAAGCAGGTCGACATCGTCAAATACGGCGTGGATGAAGAAGAGAAGAAGAAAGCCGATGCACTGCTGGCCTTCATGACGCCGATCGCCAAAGCCTTCATGACCGAAGTCGGCTTCGAAGCCGCCAACCACGGTGTGCAGATCTACGGTGGCCACGGCTTCATCGCCGAGTGGGGCATGGAGCAGAACGTTCGCGACAGCCGCATTTCCATGCTGTACGAAGGCACCACCGGTATCCAGGCGCTGGACCTGCTGGGCCGTAAGGTGCTGATGACCCAAGGCGAAGCCCTGAAAGGCTTCACCAAGATCGTCCACAAGTTCTGCCAGAGCAACGAAGGCAACGAGTCGGTCAAAGAGTTCGTCGCACCGCTGGCTGCGCTGAACAAGGAATGGGGCGAGCTGACCATGAAGGTCGGTATGGCAGCCATGAAAGACCGTGAAGAAGTTGGTGCCGCGTCCGTGGACTACCTGATGTACTCCGGTTATGCCTGCCTGGCTTACTTCTGGGCCGACATGGCGCGCCTGGCTGCCGAGAAGCTGGCTGCCGGTACCACCGAAGAGGCGTTCTACACCGCCAAGCTGCAGACTGCGCGCTTCTACTTCCAGCGCATCCTGCCACGTACCCGCACTCATGTTGCGGCCATGCTGTCGGGTGCCAACAACCTGATGGACATGAAAGAAGAAGATTTCGGCCTGGCTTACTAAGCCTTACCGAGGTTCATTCAGAAGCCGCTTCTCCTTCGGGAGAAGCGGCTTTTTTGTGCGCGGAATGAATCTGAAAATAATCCGACTAAAACGTTAAGAAGAAGCCGATCCCTGCCGTTACAGAGGTGGCAATGTGACATGTGTCACATTTGTGCTGTTTAACTATGCCAGGCGAAGGCATAGTGCCATCAACTGTTTAGCCGCGTCGGAGCTTTACCTTGCCGCGTTCTTCTGCTGTACGTTTCAGCCATTTTCTTCCGTCATTGTTACTCCTGCTTGCGGGGCTTGCGGCCGCCTACGTCAAGGATCTCAACGTCTTCTTCACCTCGCTGTTCAACGTCCTGCCGACCCTGGTGCTGTTGCTCGGCGGCGCCTACTGCGCGGTGTATCGACGCCAGCGTGAACTGTTCCTGATGGTCACGGTGTACATCGCCTATTTCCTGCTCGATACCCAGACCGACTATTACCGCGACAACGGCAAGGTGCGCGAGGATGCGGCCGTGGTGTTCCACTTGGTCTGCCTGCTGCTGCCGCTGCTGTTCGGTCTGTTCGCGGCCTGGCAGGAGCGCACCCACCTGTTCCAGGACATGGTGGCGCGCTTTGCCGTATTGCTTGCCTTTGGCAGTGTGGCGCTCGGCCTGGAGCAGAGTTATCCCCAGGCGCTGCTGACCTGGCTGGCGGAAATCCGTTGGCCGGCCCTGCATGGCGCTTGGATGAGCCTGATCCAGTTGTCGTACCCGGTGTTTCTCGCCGCCTTCCTGTTGCTGGCGATCCAGTACTGGCGCAACCCGCGCCCGCTGCATGCGGCGCAGTTGGTGGGGCTGCTGGGCCTGTTCTGGATGCTGCCCAAGACCTTCATCCTGCCCTTTACCCTGAACATCATGTGCAGCCAGGTGATGTTGATGATCGCCGCAGCCGTTGCCCACGAGGCGTATCAGATGGCGTTCCGCGACGAGCTGACCGGCTTGCCGGGCCGCCGCGCCTTGAACGAGCGCATGCAGCGCCTGGGCCGCAACTATGTGCTGGCGATGAGCGATGTCGATCACTTCAAGAAATTCAACGACACCCATGGCCACGACGTGGGCGACCAAGTATTGCGCCTGGTGGCCAGCAAGCTGTCGAAAGTCAGTGGCGGCGGTCGCGCCTACCGTTATGGCGGCGAGGAGTTTGCGGTGGTGTTCGCTGGCAAGACCCTCGAGGAATGCATGCCGCACCTGGAGGTCATTCGCGAGACCATCGCCAACTACAACATCCAGTTGCGCAATCAGGAGAACCGCCCGCAGGACGACCAGCAGGGTCGTCAGCGCCGTGGCGCGGCCGCGGCGTCCAGCGTGTCGGTGACCGTCAGTATCGGTGTCGCCGAGCGGCAGATGGAGCACCGCTCGCCGGAAGAGGTGCTCAAGTCCGCCGACCAGGCGTTGTACAGCGCCAAGGGCGCGGGGCGTAACTGCGTCATGGCCTTCGGTCAGAACCGCCGTGGCGCGGTGCGCATGGACACCGCTGCGGGTTGAGTGATAGCGGCGCATTCAGCGTCTGGACTGTGATTGGCAGGTCGGATGAGCGGCAGTAGGTTGGATCGATCTGCTGCCGGAGAAACCACCATGCCCGAGTACAAAGCTCCCCTGCGCGACATGCGCTTTTTGATCGACCACGTCTTCGACTTTCACTCCAGCTATGCGGCTCTGGGGGCCAGCGATGCCAGCCCGGACATGGTGGCCGCGATCCTCGAAGAAGGGGCGAAGTTCTGTGAAAACGTACTGGCGCCGCTGAACCGCTCCGGCGACGAAGAAGGCTGCCATTTCGACAATGGCGTGGTCACCACGCCCAAAGGCTTCAAGCAGGCTTTCGCCCAGTATGTGGAAGGCGGCTGGCACGGCCTGGCAGCGGACCCGAGCTACGGTGGCCAGGGCCTGCCGCATTCACTGGGGTTGGTGATCAGCGAGATGGTCGGCTCCAGCAACACTTCCTGGGGCATGTACCCGGGCCTGACTCACGGTGCCATGTCGGCGATTCATGCCCACGGCAGTGAAGAACAAAAGCAGACCTACCTGAGTAAGCTCACCGCCGGCCAATGGACCGGCACCATGTGCCTGACCGAAGCCCACTGCGGCACTGACCTGGGCATCATCAAGACCCGCGCCGTGCCCCAGGCCGACGGCAGCTATGCGGTCTCCGGCAGTAAGATTTTCATCTCGGCCGGCGAGCACGAC
Source organism: Pseudomonas sp. SBT1-2 (assembly GCF_028640875.1). Taxonomy (NCBI): domain Bacteria; kingdom Pseudomonadati; phylum Pseudomonadota; class Gammaproteobacteria; order Pseudomonadales; family Pseudomonadaceae; genus Pseudomonas; species Pseudomonas sp. SBT1-2. The sequence continues at coordinate 19,140 of NZ_JAQZAA010000061.1, forward strand.
ATGAGTGAAAACATCATCCATCTGGTGCTGGCCAAGCTGCCCGATGCGCCGGCGGGCACCAAGGGTATTTCGCTGTTCATCGTACCCAAGTTCCTGCCCAACGCCGACGGCGAGGCGGGCGAGCGCAATGCTGTGAGCTGCGGCTCCATCGAGCACAAGATGGGCATCAAGGCCTCGGCCACCTGCGTGCTGAACTTCGATGGCGCCAAGGGATTCCTGATCGGTGAGGCCAACAAGGGCCTGAACTGCATGTTCACCATGATGAACCACGCGCGCCTTGGTACCGGGATGCAGGGGCTGTGTCTGGGCGAGGCGAGCTTCCAGAGCGCAATCAAATACGCCAACGACCGTCTGCAGATGCGCTCCCTGACCGGGCCGAAGGCGCCGGACAAGGCCGCCGACCCGATCATCGTCCACCCCGATGTGCGGCGCATGCTGCTGACCATGAAAGCCTTCAACGAAGGCAATCGTGCCCTGGCCTATTTCACCGCGCAGTTGCTGGATGTGGCGCACCTGGCCGCCGATGAGACCCAGCGCCAGGATGCCGAGAACCTGTTGGCCTTCCTGACGCCGATCTGCAAGGCCTTCATGACTGAAACCGGGCTGGAAGTGACCAACCACGGCATGCAGGTGTTTGGCGGGCATGGCTTCATCCGCGAGTGGGGCATGGAGCAACTGGTGCGCGATTGTCGCATCGCCCCGATCTATGAAGGCACCAACGGCATCCAGGCCCTGGATCTGCTGGGGCGCAAGGTGCTCGGCAGCCAGGGCAAGCTGCTGATGGGCTTCACCAAGATCGTCCATAAGTTCTGTGCGGCCAATGCCGAGCATCTACAGCTCAAGGGGCATGTGGCGCAGCTCAATGGGCTCAACCAACAATGGGGCGCGCTGACCACCAAGATCGGGATGGCGGCGATGAAGAACCCCGATGAGGTCGGGGCCGCGGCGCTGGATTACTTGATGTACAGCGGTTACATCATCCTCGCCTATCTGTGGCTGCGCATGGCGCTGGTGGCCCAGGCCCGGCTCGATGCTGGTGAAGAGGATGCCGATTATTGCCAGGCCAAGCTGGCGACCTGCGAGTTCTACTTCAAGCGCCTGCTGCCGCGCACGGCGTCCCATCAGGCAGCGATCGAGGCGGGCAGTGATTGCCTGATGAAGCTGCCGGCGGAGCTGTTTTCGCTCTAGGTTTCCATGTAATCGTCCATCGCGGGCAAACCCACTCCTGCAGGCTTTTGCGGGGATGGGTTTGCCTGCGATTTTTGGTGACTAAAAATTACATAAAAGTCACTAGTTGACCCTATGTGTCGCAAAAGTTGTTCGGGTACACTCGAGCTTTCGTAAATGGGGCCGTTCGGGTCCACTTGTTTAGATCTTGCGAGGTTTGCCATGGCTGACTACAAAGCGCCCCTGCGCGATATGCGCTTCGTCCTCAATGAAGTTTTCGAGGTCGCCAAACTCTGGGCCGAACTGCCTGCTCTGGCCGACACCGTCGACGCCGAAACCGTCGAAGCGATTCTTGAGGAAGCCGGCAAAGTCACCGGCAAGAGTATCGCCCCGCTGAGCCGCGGCGCGGATGAAGAGGGCTGCCACTGGAGCGACGGCGCGGTCACCACGCCCGCAGGTTTTCCACAGGCCTACCAGACTTATGCCGAAGGCGGCTGGGTTGGCGTCGGCGGCGATCCGACCTACGGCGGCATGGGCATGCCCAAGGCGGTATCGGCCCAGGTCGAGGAAATGGTCAACTCGGCCAGCCTGTCGTTCGGCCTCTACCCGATGCTGACCGCGGGCGCCTGCCTGTCGATCAACGCCCACGCCAGCGAAGAATTGAAGGCGGCCTATCTGCCGAACATGTATGCGGGCGTTTGGGCCGGCTCCATGTGCCTCACCGAGCCCCATGCCGGCACCGATCTGGGCATCATCCGCACCAAGGCCGAACCGCAGGCCGACGGCTCCTACAAGGTCAGCGGCACCAAGATCTTCATCACCGGCGGTGAGCACGACCTGACCGAGAACATCATTCACCTGGTGCTGGCCAAGCTGCCGGATGCGCCAGCGGGGCCGAAAGGCATTTCGCTGTTCCTGGTGCCGAAGTTCCTGGTCAACGCCGACGGCAGCCTGGGTGCGCGCAACCCGGCCAACTGCGGTTCGATCGAACACAAGATGGGCATCCAGGCTTCGGCCACCTGTGTGATGAACTTCGACGAAGCCGTCGGCTACATTGTCGGCGAGCCGAACAAAGGCCTGGCGGCGATGTTCACCATGATGAACTACGAGCGTCTGGGTGTCGGTATCCAGGGCCTGGCCTCGGGCGAGCGTTCCTACCAGAACGCCGTGGAATACGCCCGTGATCGCCTGCAAAGCCGCTCGCCGACCGGCCCGCAAGCCAAGGACAAGGTCGCCGACCCGATCATCGTGCACCCCGACGTGCGGCGCATGCTGCTGACCATGAAAGCCGCGAACGAAGGCGGCCGCGCGTTCTCCACCTATGTGGCGATGCAACTGGATACCGCCAAGTTCAGCGAAGACGCTGTGGTGCGTAAGCGCGCGGAAGATCTGGTGGCCCTGCTGACGCCGGTGGCCAAGGCTTTCCTCACCGATCTGGGGTTGGAAACCACGGTTCACGGCCAGCAGATTTTCGGCGGCCACGGCTACATCCGCGAATGGGGCCAGGAACAGCTGGTGCGCGATGTGCGCATTACCCAGATCTATGAAGGCACCAACGGCATCCAGGCGCTGGACCTGGTCGGGCGCAAGATCGTCGGTAGCGGCGGGGCGTTCTACAAGCTGTTCGCGGACGAGATTCGCCATTTCACCGCAACCGCCAGCGCCGATCTGGCCGAGTTCACCAAGCCATTGAACGATGCGTTGGATAACCTGGACGAGCTGACTGCCTGGCTGCTGGATAGGGCCAAGAGCAATCCGAACGAAATCGGCGCGGCCTCGGTCGAATACCTGCAAGCATTCGGATACACGGCGTACGCCTATATGTGGGCATTGATGGCCAAAGCGGCCCTGGGCAAGGAGTCGCAAGACGATTTCTACGCCAGCAAGCTGGGTACCGCGCGCTTCTACTTCGCCCGGCTGCTGCCGCGTATTCACTCGCTGAGCGCATCGGTGAAGGCGGGTAGCGAATCACTGTTCCTGCTGGATGCGGCGCAGTTCTGAGTATGTGCGCGTCATGTAAGCTTTCTCTTACATGACGTGCTGCTAATCACCCATATCGGCAGATTGGATCCAGAGCTAATCTACTTCACATGGACGTCGCGCAGGAAGCGCAAAGCAATAACACGGACACGTAGGATTCCGCCAGGATGGTGGAGTGAAAAGGATGTCAGGGAAACAGTCTGCAAAGCCCCGCTTCGGCGGGGTTTTCTTTTGCCCGCGTTTTTTATCTGCGCTTGTTCAACCAAGTCCTTCCAGCGTCGCCGGGCCGCTCATTTCTTCTTCCAGCAAGGTTCGCAGCAACGCCAGGGTTGCCTGCTGACGCTGTACATCACGACATACCAGCCCCACTTTCAACGGCACCCTCGGTTCGCTCAGCGGTTTCCATAGCAGGTCCGTATGGCTATGGGTCTGACGCGAGCGCCCCGGCAGGACCGTGGCCAGGCGGGTGTTGGGCAGGCTGTCGAGAATCCCCGCCATATTGTTCAGTTCCGCCTGTACCTGTGGCCGGCGTCCGAGATTGGCCAGTTGCGCCTGCCAGATCTGGCGTATCTGGAACTCCTCGCCCAGCAACAGCATGGGCAGCTCCGCGGCCTGGCTCATGGAGACTTTCTTGAATTCGCGCAGGGGATGTTCGGCGGGAATCACCAGGGTCAACTCATCTTCGTAGAGTTGCACACCGTGTAGTCCCGGTTGGCGCGGGGGCAGGTAACTGATACCGATATCCAATGAGCCATTGAGCAGGCGCCGTTCGATTTCCAGGCCGGTCAGTTCATAGATCTGCACCACCAGATGCGGCTGGGCCTTGCGCACTCGTTCGAGCATCTGTGGCACCAGGCTGCTGTGCACGGTTTGCAGTACGCCGATTGCCAATGTGCGCAGGGCTTGGCCCTTGAAGTTGCCCAGGGCTTCGCGAGCTCGCTGCATGCCGTCGAGCAAGGGCAGGGCATGGTTGTACAGGGTATGGGCCGCCAGGGTCGGTAACAGGCGCTTGCTGCTGCGTTCGAACAGGCTGACGTCGAGGTTCTGTTCCAGCTGACGGATCTGTTGCGAGAGCGCGGGTTGGGAGATCGACAGGCGCTCGGCGGCGCGTCCCACGTGACCTTCTTCATACACCGCGACGAAATAACGCAGTTGTTTAAAATCCATAAGTTCTGCTTATCGAAAAAGCTGGAAAATCGAAATGGCCCGATAGGCCACAGAAGCCTAGTCTAACCCCTATTCACAGGGCTTACAGGGCCAGAAGGCGCGATGAATACCGTTTACGTGGATGGTGTTTACATAGGCAAGGCAAAAAACCTCGGACAGGGTTTGATCAGTGATACGGACAAACGTCCGGTTGCAAACCGACTCTGGTTATGGCCGCAGGGCCTGGGCAGCGACGAACACGGCGACCCGCGCTTTCATACCGGCCCGGAGCGGGCGCTGCACCATTATCCCGCCGAGCACTACTGCTACTGGCGCAAGCGTTATCCACAGATCGATTGGTGCGCCCCGGCCTTTGGCGAAAACCTGTCCACCCACGGCCTGAGCGAAGAGCAGGTCTGCCTGGGCGATATGTTTCGCTGGGGCGGCGCGCTGCTGCAGGTCAGCCAGCCACGCTCGCCCTGTTATCGCCTGAGCCACCGCTGGGGCATCCCCGAGCTGCCACAATTGGCGCAAAACAATGGTCGCTGCGGCTGGTTCTACCGGGTGCTCAAACCCGGCTTCGTCAGTGCCGATCAGCCTTTCGAGCTGATCCAGCGCAGTTATCCGGGGCTGACCGTGGCCTGGGCCCTGCGCTGTTTTTATCGAGAACCTCTGGAGCATGCGGGCTTGAAGAAACTGGTGGACTGTCCGGCACTGGCGTCGCGTTGGCGCGACATCGCGATCAAGCGCATGCGCACCGGCCTGGTCGAGGATTGGTCTTCGCGCCTGCTGGGCCTGCCGCTGGAAGGGTTGAGCGCATGAACCTGTTCAGCCTGCGTCGCCCTCAGCCAAGCCTCGATGACCTGACGGCCGAGCCCTACCTGTCGCCGATGAGCGACAACCTTTCCAGTGAGTGCCTGATGCCCAGTGTCCAGCGACCCCATCCAGTATTTGTCCGTGGCCAGGGCTCATGGCTGTGGGACAGCGATGATCGCGCCTATCTCGACTTCGTCCAGGGCAACGCCGCCAACAGCCTTGGCCATAGCCCCTCGGTGCTGGTCAAGGCGTTGACGGCTCAGGCCCAGTCGCTGATCAACCCCGGCTCGGGCTTTTACAACCGTGGCATGCTCAACCTCAGCGAACGCTTGTGCCGCAGTACCGGTAGCGACCAGGCCTATCTGTTAAGCAGTGGCAGCGAAGCCTGCGAGGCGGCGATCAAGCTGGCCCGCAAATGGGGCCAGCTGCATCGCGGTGGCGCCTCTAAGATCATCACCGCCAGCGGTAGCTGTCACGGTCGTAGCTTTGCGGCAATGTCGGCGTCGGCCAGCAGCAACATCGCCAATCGCTTCGAGCCACAGCTGGCGGGTTTCAGCCATGTTCCCTTCAACGACCTGCCGGCGTTGCATGCTGCGGTGGACGCGCAGACCGTGGCGATCATGCTTGAGCCGATCCAGGGCGAGGCCGGGGTGATTCCGGCGACCGAGCATTACCTCAAGGGTGTCGAGCGGCTGTGTCGCGAGCTGGGCATCCTGCTGATCCTGGATGAAGTGCAGACCGGCATCGGCCGCTGCGGCACCTTGCTGGCTGAACAGGTCTATGGCGTGCGCGCCGACATCGTTGCCCTGGGCAAAGGCCTTGGCGGCGGCGTGCCCTTGGCGGCCTTGCTGGCGCGTGGCAAGGCCTGCTGCTTCGAGGTGGGAGAGCTGAATGGCACCCATCACGGCAATGCCCTGATGACCGCGGCGGGCATGGCGGTGCTCGATAGCGTACTGGACAACAGCTTTCTCGAGCATGTGCGGGACAACGGCCAGTATTTGCGCGAAGGGCTGGCCCGCCTGGCTAACCGTTATGCCCAGGGAGAATTGCGCGGGCAGGGCTTGTTCTGGGGGCTGAGCCTGGCCGACGACTCGGCCGAGGCCGTGGTCAAGGCGGCCCGCTACGAAGGTCTGTTGCTGGCCACGACACAGCCGGACTGCCTGCGGTTTACCCCGGCGCTGACGGTGAGCAAGGCGAATATCGACGAAATGCTGCTGCGTCTGGCGCGGGCCTTTTCGCGAGTACGCACAGCGCAGTTGCAATGCCGCAAGGGGCTGGTGGTTTAAAGCCAGCCCTGGGCCCGCCATACCCGATCTTGCCCTGACAGAATTCCTGAACCGTCTCGCGGTATAACGCATCGCCCCGTGTCCGATTTTTCGCACGGGGCGTTTTTTTGTCTCGGGCTTTTGCAAAACCACTAGCAAGTCTTGAAGGCCATCATCCAGAGAGGGTTCCTTAGGCTCATCCGCCAGGACGGTGGGGGCTGCATGGGATGAAAGACCACCGGGCAGCTTGGGTTGAACCTATATACCACTGAGTGGTATGTTTTTGGGAAAGGAAGCCATGACCATCCGGTTGTTCAAAACCAAAGGTTTTGCTGTCGCGGCGAAAAAGGCCTTGATTCATGACAATGAGCTGTTGGCCGCATTCAGCGAGTTATGCCGTGGCCAGGCTGATGACCTCGGTGGTGGGGTCTGGAAAAAACGCCTGAACGCCAACCGCCATCGTTCGATCGTCCTGGCCAGGGGCCGACGCTACTGGGTGTTCCAGTTCCTGTTCGCCAAGCAGGACCAGAGCAATATCAGCCACCAGGAGCTGCAGGCGTTCCGTGCGCTGGCCAAGGCTTACGAAGGGCTGGATGGCTGGCAGATCCAGCAGCTACTCGAGATGAAAGCGTTTGTGGAGATCAGACATGAGCAAGCCATTCAAGACTGAAGCCCTTGGATCGATACACGAGTCGGCCAGTGCCCTGCACGCCATCGGCGCCATCGGCAAAACCACCATGCGCCAGTTCGATGAGGCCTGTATCGCGCCAGTGCCGGCGAGCATTCCCGCGGAGCAGATCAAGCTGCTGCGCGAGCGGAGCAATGTCAGCCAACCGGTCTTTGCCCGTTACCTGAACACCAGCGCGTCCACGGTGAAACAGTGGGAGTCCGGCGAGAAACACCCGAGCGGGATGGCGCTCAAGCTGCTGAGCATCGTGCAGAAACATGGCCTTGAGATACTGGCGTGAGCCGGTACTGAAACACCGGCTGCCTGAGGATAAAACTGGCCCTTGGCCAGAATCGACTGAACCCTGCCAAACGCCATGGGTCGATTAGCTGTGAGGCTCGTACGAGTCGATTTCTATCAGGAGCTGCCCCATGGACTTTATCCGCATCATCATCGCCATTCTGTTGCCGCCATTGGGAGTGTTCCTGCAGGTGGGGTTCGGCGGTGCGTTCTGGCTGAATATCCTGCTGACCCTGTGCGGCTACATCCCGGGCATCGTGCATGCGGTGTACATCATCGCCAAGCGCTGAGCCTGGCGCCTGCTCCTGCACAGGAGCAGGCTTGTCCCCTTGGGCGCCGACTACTGCGGTGTGCCCGTCAACTCCATTACCCGTCGATAAAACAGCCATTCCTGTTCCAGGGCGTGGGCCTGATTGGCGGCCTTGCGAAAGCCATGGCGTTCATCCGGGTAATAGTGCGCTTCGGCCGCAATGCCGTTGTCCTGCAAGGCCTTGAGCATGTCCCGGGTCTGTTGGGGCACCACCACGGCGTCGAGTTCGCCCTGGAAGAAAACCACCGGTACGCGGATATTGCCGGCATGCAACAGCGGGGTGCGGGCCTTGTAGCGTTCGGCATCCTGTTCGGGGTCGCCGATCAGCCAGTCCAGGTAGTCGCCTTCGAACTTGTGGGTGGCTCGCCCCAGGGCGAGCGGGTCGCTGACGCCATACAGGCTGGCGCCGGCACGGAACACATCGGCAAAGGCCAGCGCGCAAAGGGTGGTGTAGCCGCCGGCACTGCCACCGCGGATGAACGCCCGGTCACCATCAATCAGGCCTTGTCGGGCCAGATAGGCGACCACCGCACAAGCGTCCTGCACATCCACCTCGCCCCAGCTCAGGTGCAGGGCTTGCCGGTACTCGCGGCCATAACCGCTGCTGCCGCGGTAGTTCAGGTCGGCCACGGCGAAGCCCCGTTGCGCCCAGTACTGGATGCGCGGGTCGAGTATCGGGTAACAGGCCGAGGTCGGGCCGCCGTGGATGAACACCACCAGCGGCGGCCGGTCGTCATCGCTCATGGCCGGGTAGAAAAAGCCGTGGGCCTCGCCCTGGCCGCTGGGATAGCGCAGGGTTTGCGGACGGCTGATCTGCTCGGGCGGCAGCGGCGCCACGCCGCCTGCCAGGACTGAGACCCGCTGCGACTGACGATCGATGGCGACCACCGCAGACGGGCTGACAGGTGAAGCCGCGACGCAATAGATAAACCGCTCATCCAGCGCCAGGTTACGGAAGCGACTGTAGCCGCCGCTGAAGTCCTGCAGTGAACCCTCGGCCAGGCGCAGCCCCAGGCGGCCGAAGCCGCCTTGCGTCCAGGTACCCAGCCAGCTGTCGCCACCCAGCGGCAGCCAGGTGCAGCCGCCCAATTGCCAGGGGGCCGGGGCGTGATCGGCGGCGGCGCAGGGCAGCGCCTGCAGACCGTTGGGCGTTTCGCCCCAGGGTTGCCAGAACCCGGCGCGGTCGGTCAGGCAATACAGGCGGCCAGCTTCATCGAAGCGTGGTTGTTGCAGCGACTCCTCTGCACCGTCGCCAGTCAGGCACTGTGGGTCATCCCAACGGCCATTGGCCAGGCGCGCGGCGACCATCAGGCGGGTCGAGGTCCAGGGCTGATGCGGTCGGTCCCATTCGATCCAGGCCAGGTGCTGACCGTCCGGGCTCAAGGTGGGAGCGGCATAGAAATCCGCCCCTTCGGCCAGCAGTTGGCGTTTGCCGTTATCGGAGTCGATGGCTACCAGGCGATGCTGGTTGTTGTGTTCTTCCACTGCCAGCACCTGGCCGGCGGCGAACTGCAGGTCGCCATAACGGCACTCGCCGGAGGTCAGGGCTATCGGCGTTTCGCCTTGCAGCGACTGTCGGTAGAGCTGCTGATCCGCTTCGTTGACGAACACCAGCCCGTCATCGCTCAGGCAAAAGGCGCCGCCACCGTATTCGTAGACCCGGCTGCGCACGCTGAAACCTTGCGGCGTCAGGCAGCGGGCCTGGTTGTCGCGCCAGTGCCAGATCCGACAGGCGGCATCTTCGGGGCGGTATTCGTTCCAGAACAGGCCGTTGGCGCCGAGCCGCAGTTCGGCGAAATCGATGCCGGCGGCGACGGCTTGGGCGGCGCTGAAGGATTCAGCCTTTGGCGATGAGGCGCGAGTTTCGTTCATTACGGAAGGCCAGTTGCTCGATGGTCTGGGTGGCGTGCTCGGCTTCTTCGCGGGCCTTGAGGATCACGCCGTGATGGGGCGACTTGCTGCACACCGGGTCGGCATTGCTGGCGTCGCCCGTGAGCATGAAGGCCTGGCAGCGGCAGCCGCCGAAGTCCTTTTCCTTTTCATCGCAGGAGCGGCACGGTTCGGGCATCCAGTCATAGCCGCGGAAGCGGTTGAAGCCAAAGGAGTCGTACCAGATGTGTTGCATGCTGTGGTCGCGCACATTGGGGAACTGCACGGGCATCTGCCGGGCGCCGTGGCAGGGCAGGGCGGTGCCGTCCGGGGTGACCGTGAGGAAGATGCTGCCCCAGCCGTTCATGCAGGCTTTCGGGCGTTCCTCGTAGTAATCCGGGGTGACGAAAATCAGTTTGCACGGATGCCCTTCGGCTTCCAGCCTGGCGCGGTATTCGTTGGTGATGCGTTCGGCACGCACCAGTTGTTCCTTGGTCGGCAACAGGCCGACGCGGTTGAGCTGGGCCCAGCCGTAGAACTGGCAGGTGGCGAGCTCGACGAAGTCGGCTTCCAGGGCGATGCACAGCTCGATGATGCGGTCGATCCGGTCGATGTTGTGCCGATGAGTGACGAAGTTCAGCACCATCGGGTAGCCGTGGGCCTTCACCGCCCGGGCCATTTCCAGCTTCTGGGCGAAGGCTTTTTTCGAGCCGGCCAGCAGGTTGTTCACCTGCTCGTCGCTGGCCTGGAAACTGATCTGGATATGATCGAGCCCGGCCTTCTTGAAGTCGCTGATCTTCTGCTCGGTCAGGCCGATGCCCGAGGTGATCAGGTTGGTATAGAACCCCAGCTTGCGCGCCTCGCCGATCAGTTCGGCGAGGTCCTGGCGCACCAGTGGCTCGCCACCGGAAAAGCCCAACTGCGCGGCGCCCATTTCCCGGGCTTCGCGAAACACCTTGAGCCACTGCTCGGTGCTCAGCTCCTTGCCCTGCTCGGCGAAATCCAGCGGGTTGGAGCAATACGGGCATTGCAGCGGGCAGCGGTACGTCAGTTCGGCCAGCAGCCACAGCGGCAGGCCGACTTCCGGCTTGGGCGGTATCGGCGCTGGCGAATCAGCCAAGTTCGATCCAGTGCTGTGCACGGGCGACCTCCATGAATTGCTCGATGTCGTCACCGAGTTCGGGCACGTCGGGGAACTGGACTTCCAGTGCCTGGATGATCGCCGCGACATCCCGTTCGCCGTCGATCAACCCGCCGATCAGCGCGGCGCTCTCGTTGAGCTTGATCATGCCTTCAGGGTAGAGCAGTACATGGCCCTTCTGCGCCGGTTCGTACTGGAAGCGGTAGCCGGGGCGCCAGGTCGGGGTCTTGCTGCGATCGAAGCTCATAGGGTGATTCCTTTATGCCAGACCCGTTGTGCGGTGACGCTGTGGTACGGCGGGCGATTGAGTTCATAGGCCATGCTCATGGCGTCGAGCATGCTCCAAAGGATGTCCAGTTTGAACTGGAGAATTTCCAGCATGCGCTCCTGGCCGGCGCGGGTGGTGTAGTGCTGCAGGGTGATCGCCAGGCCGTGTTCGACATCGCGCCGCGCCTGGCCCAGGCGCGTGCGGAAGTATTCATAGCCGGCCGGGTCGATCCACGGGTAATGCTGGGGCCAGCTGTCGAGACGCGACTGATGGATCTGCGGTGCGAACAGCTCGGTCAGCGAGCTGCTGGCGGCTTCCTGCCAGCTGGCGCGGCGGGCGAAGTTGACGTAGGCGTCGACGGCGAAACGCACGCCCGGCAGCACCAGTTCTTGCGAGCGCAGTTGGTCCGGATCGAGACCGACCGCTTGCCCCAGGCGCAACCAGGCCTCGATGCCACCGTCTTCGCCGGGGGCGCCGTCGTGGTCCAGCAGGCGCTGAATCCACTCGCGACGAATTTCCCGGTCCGGGCAGTTGGCGAGGATCGCCGCGTCCTTGAGCGGGATGTTCACCTGGTAGTAGAAGCGGTTGGCGACCCAGCCCTGGATCTGCTCGCGGGTCGCCCGGCCTTCGTACATCGCCACATGGTACGGATGGTGGATGTGGTAGTAGGCGCCCTTGGCCCGCAGGGCCTGCTCGAATTCGGCGGGGGACATTGCTGTGTCAGTCATTGCGGTTCTCCGGGGAACAACCGTGGATAGTGTTGCCTGATCGGGCCTCATCGCGGGCAAGCCTCGCTCCTACGGACAGCGCTACCTGTAGGAGCGAGCGGGCGGCGATCCGACTTGCCCGTAATAGCTCCTGTGGTTACAGCTCGATACTCATGCCGTCGTAAGCCACTTCAACGTTACGCCGCGCCAGCTCCGCACGTTCGGCGGAGTCCTCGTCGAGGATCGGGTTGGTGTTGTTGATGTGGATAAGAATCTTGCGCTGCTCCGGCAGTTGCTCCAGCACTTCCAGCATGCCGCCGGGGCCGTTCTGCGCCAGGTGGCCCATTTCCCGCCCGGTCCGGGTGCCGACGCCGCGGCGCTGCATCTCGTCGTCTTCCCACAGGGTGCCGTCCACCAGCAGGCAGTCGCTGCTGTTCATGATTTCCAGCAGCGCTGCGTCGACCTTGCCCAGCCCCGGGGCGTAGAACAGCTTGCCGCCGGTGCGCAGGTCTTCGACGATCAGGCCGATGTTATCGCCCGGGTGCGGGTCGAAGCGATGGGGCGAATAGGGCGGCGCGGCGCTGCGCAATGGCAGCGGGCTGAAGCGCAGGTTCGGGCAGGCCGGGATGGTGAAGCTCTGGTCGAGTTCGATGCGGTTCCAGTTCAGCCCGCCGTTCCAGTGGGTGAGCATGGTGAACAGCGGGAAACCGCTGCTGAGGTCTTCATGGACCATGTCGGTGCACCAGACTTGATGCGGGCAGCCTTCGCGCAGGCTGAGCAGGCCGGTGGTGTGGTCGATCTGGCTGTCCATCAGGATGATCGCGCTGATCCCGGTGTCGCGCAGGGCGCGGCCCGGTTGCATCGGGGCGAAGCTCTGGAGCTGGGCGCGGATGTCCGGCGAAGCGTTGCACAGGACCCAGTTCACGCCGTCATCGGAAATGGCGATGGACGATTGGGTGCGAGCCTTTGCCCGCAGGCTGCCGTCGCGAAAGCCCGCGCAGTTCGCGCAGTTGCAGTTCCACTGCGGAAAACCGCCACCGGCGGCGGAACCTAGAATCTGGACAAACATGGCCGCTCCATCAGGTTAAAGCTGAAAATAAAAACGCCCCGGCGAGCCGAGGCGTTGCACTGCGCAAGCAATCAACGGCTGGCGAAGTACATGGTGACTTCAAAGCCGATACGCAGGTCGGTGTAAGCAGGTTTGGACCAGGACATAGAGGTGCTCCTTCAGGTGGGTGGGACGGTTGAGATCTATACATATAGTCCACCTCCAACCGGAGATGTTCAGATGCTTAGGGGGCTATCTTACTAAATTCCCCCTGGGGAATGACCGTATTTGTTGAAGAAAGCTCGTTGCAGCCAGGGTAACGATCATTTTCCCGCTTGCCAGGGTTCGCCCGGACAGGCACCGCTTGCCAGGCAGCGCCAGCCGCCTTGCGCCTGCTGCAACTGTTCGGCTGCGAGCAACAGCTGTGGCCGGGTCGCCGCCATCATCTCCTGTTGCAATTGCTCCAGGTAATCCGACGGATGGCCGGCCAGTCGCCCCTGCCAGAGCAGCTCGGCCAGTTGCGCCACGGGCAATGCACGGGCATCGAACTGGGCGGCGAGGTTAGCTTTCAGATCGTCCAGTGAGCTGTCATCCAGTGCTTCGATCAACTCGGGCAACCGCGCCAGGAACGTCCGGATATGCTCGATGATTTCGCTCAGCGAAGCGCTGGGCGATTGCACGCCGAACAGCAGCCCGGTCTGGCCGTTGATCTGTCGCACGCCGCTGAACACCGCATAACCCAGTTGCAACTCGACCCGCAGGCGCTGATAGAACGGCATCTGGCCAAGTTGCCCCAGCAGCCGCCAGCGGGCTTCCTGCTGAAGGGTGCTGCCCGGTGCCGGGCAGAACAGCAGCAGGGCCTGCTCGCCGGAGCCGGTTGCGAGCTCATGCCAGTGCTGCTGCGCGGCTATCGAGGGCGGGGCTGAAAGCTGGCTGTCGGCGGTCCCGGGAGCTTTGCCCAATACCGCACCGATCGCACCTTGAGCATGGCCCAGGCCGATGGCAAGGCCGTCCCAGCGGGCGTCCTCCCACAGCGTTTGCCAGCCTTGTTCATCCAGTGGATGCGGCGCCTGGGAGGCGGGTATGTCCAGGCAGCGCTCGGGCAGCTCCTGGAGCAATTGGCGGATCGGCAACAGCGGCGTGGGAGCCGCCGGGGACATTTGCCAGAACGCCGCGCCGGGTTGGCTCAGTTCCAGCAGAGCCTGTTGGAGCATGGCCGGCATCGGCTCGGGAAGCCCTTTCAGCGTCAACAGACACTGGTTGCCCGAGACGCCGAAGGACAACTCGACGCCTGCTTGTAGTCCGTCGTCCCGCAGGTTGTGCAGGTGGCTTTGCAAGCGGCTGCGCAGCTCCTGCGGCAACCGGCTTTGCAGGCGCCAGCGCAAGTACAGGGCGGCTTCGCCGGTATCGTCGGCGATGGCTTGGCTGAAGGTCATCGCCGAGGATTCGCGACGCTGCCGCAAGCGGTCCTGGGCGAAGGTCCGCAAGCCACGGTGGGCGCTGGTTTGCCCGCGAATCAGGCCGGCCCGGGCGGCTGGCGCCGAGCTGCGCAGGAACGGATTGGGTGCAGGCAGTTGCCAGTGGATACCGCTGCTGGCGGCCTGCGGGGTTTGAAGTTGCGACAGCAAGGCCTTGAGGGCCGTGACGCCGAGGTCGGACAGTTGTGGTTCCAGCTGCTCGTTGTTCAGTCTTGCCAGCGCCAGTGCGCTGGCCACCTGGCGCTTGCGTTGTTGCAGCAGGGCGTACTCGTCGCGCAATGCTGGCCAGTCGTCCTGGCTGCTGAAAAAGGCCAGCCAATCGAAGAACAACTCACTCACCTGCTCCGGCTGTTGGGCGCTTTGCTCGGTCAAGTCGAACTGGATATGCAGCAGCGCCTGACTGGCGAAGTGATACAGCGGCGCGGCCTTCAACCCCTCGGCCAGCTTGCGTTCCTTGAGCGTGGCCAGCAGCCCGCCGGGTTTGCCGGAGGCCAGCCAGGTGCAGAGAAAATCCAGCGCTTCGCGGGCGGCCGTGGGCAGTTGCTCGCAGGCGAACAGCAGATTCAGGTGGTTCCCTTCGAGCTGCTGATAATGCTGCTGCGCAGATGTCAGCAAGGGTACTGGGGCGTCTTGCGGCTGCGCCTCAGCGACGGCGAGGGCCGCGCCAAAACGCTCTGCCAGGGCCTTCAGCTCTTCCAGCGACTGTGGGCCAGCCAGGCTCAGGGACATTTGCCCACTGTGGTAGTGAGCCTGATAGAAGGCCTGCAGCGCCTGCTGAAACGCCGGGCGCGGCACGTTGAGGCTGTAGCGATTGCCAGCATGGAACGCCCGCAGCGGGTGTTCCGCCGACAGGCCGTCGAGCAAGGCGAACTGCCGTTGCGCCGCGGCATCCCGTGACCAGGCGATGAACTCCGCATGCAGCACCTCGCGCTCGCGTATCTGGTCTTCCTGGCTCATGCGCGGGTGGGCGAGCATGTCGGCCAGGCGCTCCAGCCCGGCGGCGAAATCCGCGGCGGGCAGTTCGAAGAAGAAGTCGGTGTGGCGTTCGCCGGTGCTGGCGTTCACTTGGCCGCCGTGGCGTTGCACATAGGCCATCAGGCCCTGTTCCGCGGGAAAACGCTCGGTGCCGAGAAACAGCAAGTGTTCAAGAAAGTGCGCCAGCCCGGGCCAGGCCAGCGGTACGTCGTGACTGCCGGCCGAGACCCGCAGGGCCGCCGCGCAGCGCTTCAATCGAGGGACGTGGTGCAGTGAAACCCGCAGGCCGTTGGCCAGGGTTTCCTGATGAGGCAGAGGGTGGTTCAGCGCGGACATGAGCACTTCCAGAACAGTGAAGCGCCCATGCTAGCGGATAACCCCGGATCAGCGCTTGTTCAGGTCGTCGTAAAGCTCCGGGCGCCGGTCATGGAAGTAGCGATTGGCGGCGCGCGAGTCGAGCATCAACTGGCGGTCCAGCGTGCCGGTTATCAGGGCTTCATCCAGCCCGGCGAGGGCAATCCGCTGGCCGTCGGGGGCGGCGATGCTGCTCTGGCCGCAGTAGTGGATCTCGTCTTCGTGGCCGCAGTAGTTGGCGTAGGCCACATAACATTGGTTTTCGAAGGCACGCGAACGCACGGTGACATCGGCGATGAAGTCGTAGGGCAGCATGTTGGCGGTGGGCACCAGAATCAGCTCGGCCCCGGCCAGCGCCAGGCGCCTGGCATTCTCCGGGAACTCGATGTCGTAGCAGATCAGGAAACCGAGCTTCCAGCCATTGAGTTCCACCAGGGGGAAATCGTCCGGGCCGGCGCTGAACATCGAGCGGTCGAGATCGCCGAACAGGTGAGTCTTGCGGTAGTTGCACAGGCGCTGGCCGTTGCTGTCGATCAGTTGCACGGCGTTGTAGATCTGGCCGTCGTCGGCGCGCTCCGGGTAGCCATACAGGATCGCGATGCGCGCCGACTGGGCGACGTTGGCGATGTATTGCGCCGACGGGCCATCCTGGGCCTCGGCCAGGGCGCCCACGGCCTCTACGCCGATGTTGTAGCCGCTGAGGAACATCTCCGGCAGCACCAGCAGGTCGGCGCCGGAAGCTTCCACGGCGATTTTCTGCAGGCGTTGCAGGTTGCCGGCGACATCCAGCGGTTGTGGGGCACATTGATAAAGCGCGACACGCATGGTGATGACTCCTCTGTGCGCTGGACTGTCACTGTAGCCGTTGCCGCGGGCTGTTCAAAAGCCATGAGTGTTGCGCTCGATCGCAGCCCGCGGCGGCTACAGGTTCAGTCGGCCAGGGCGATGGGGCCGATTTCGTGGAACACGTCGCCCGGTCCCGGGTTCTCGGCGTGGGTCTGCCCGCCGAAGTGCTTCATGATGCCCCAGACCGCGTTGAGCGAGGTCTGGACCGCGCCTTCGACCCAGGCCGGAGTCCAGGACACATCGTCGCCAGCGATGAAGATGCCGCGCTGTTCGGCGGGCAAGTCGTCCTGCATGAAGTGCGCGTACATGCGCTGGTTGTAGCGGTAGTGGCCGGGCAGAGCACCCTTGAATGCGCCGAGGAAGTGCGGATCAGCTTCCCAGGACACGGTGATCGGGTCGCCGATGATGCGCCCGGCGATATCGACTTTCGGGTAGATCTTCTTAAGGGCGTCGAGGGCCAGCTTGACCCGTTTTTCCACCGGGTGCGGCAGCATCTTCAGGGCGTCGCTCATCCACGAATAGGACAGGCAGATGACCCCCGGCTTGTCGTCGCCGTTGTCGAACTTGCCGTTATCAAAAAGGTACGTGCCGCGGGTCAGGCGGTCGGTGAGGGTCATGCTCATCAGGTCGCGACCGGTTTCCGGATCCTTGTCCTTCCAGAACGGCCGGTCGACCATGACGAAGGTCTTCGACGACTGCATGTAGCGGGTACGGTCCAGGGCCATCCACATCTTCTGCGAGAACAGCGATTCTTCGCATTCGATCTGGGTGGTCAGCAACCAGCTCTGGCAGGTGGTCAGCACCGCCGCGTATTCGCGGGTATCGCCCCAGTTGTCGGTGACACTGAAGCGGCCATCGGCGGCCCGGGCGATACGTTTCACCCCGGGACGCGGCGCGCCATGGTGCAGCGAACTGAGGCTGGTGCCTTGCGGCCAGTGGGCGCAGCGTTCCGGCACATGGCGCCAGATGCCCAGCGGCACCTGCTCGACGCCGCCGACCACCAGGTGCTGGTGATCGTCGCAGTTGGTCATCACCACGCGGAAGATTTCCAGCATCGAGTTGGGGAAGTCCGAATCCCAGCCGCCGGTGCCGAAGCCGACCTGGCCGAACACTTCGCGGTGATGGAACGACAGCTTGGCGAAGGCTTTCGAGGTGGCGACGAAGTCATAGAAGGTGCGGTCGTCCCACAGCGGTACCAGGGTGTTCCACAGTTCCTTGAGGCGCGGCACGTCGCGCTCGCGAATGGCCTGCTGGATTTCGCTGAAGCGCGAACCGTCTTCCAGGGCATCGGCCCAGGCGTCGGCCACTTCCTGGAACAGCGCCGGCAGGTCGGCGAGCTTCTGTGCGTAGTGAGTCTGGCCTTCGAGGTCGATCACGGTACTGCCGGAAGCCGGCGTCAGCGGGTTGGGAAAGGGTTTGGTCTCCAGACCCAGCTTGTCGACGTAGTGATAGAAGGCCGTAGAGGACACCGGAAAGCGCATGCCGCCCAGCTCGGCGATGATCCCTTCGGCGCCTTCGAATGCCTGGGAGCGCAGCCGGCCACCCATTTTCGACGCTTCGTACACCACCGGCTTGAGGCCCAGTTTCATCAGCTCGTAGGCCGCCACCAGCCCGGCGATACCGGCCCCGACAATCGCCACTTCGGCGCCATGGTTGACCTCGGGAATGCTGCCCAGGCCGGCCGGGTGTTCGATCCAGTCGTCGAAGGCGAACGGGAAGTCCGGGCCGAAAATGGTGATGGGTTTCTTACCGTCTGCAGGATGGCGATTGTTCTTGTTCATGGCTGACCTTGCTGGCGACTCGAGCAGAGCGCTGAGTATAGGAAAAGATGGCAGCCATTCTAGGGAGCGTTGCGTACGTTAATAAGACGCAAAGTGTCGTCGTTTTGAATGATGAGCAATCAATATGACGATTTATTTTTGCAGATTGACGAGCTGCGCATGTCGCAGCGAGGACAGACCCTTCAGACGGGGTGCCCACGGTCGATCTTGCTGCTGAGGATGATCGAGGTGGTGGTCTTTTCCACGCCGTCGACGCTGCCGATCTGGTCGAGCAACTGGTCGAGCTGTTCCGGCGAGTCGGTGCGCAGCCAGGCGACATAGTCGAATTCCCCACTTACCGCGCAGAGCTGCTGGACCTGGGCCATGGCGCTCAGGCGCCGCAGTACTTCCTTGCCGGAGCGCGGCTGGACCTTGATCCCCACGTAAGCCTGCAAGCCGCCATCAATGACCCGCTGACCCAGGCGCACGCCATAACCGGTAATCACCCGCGCCTTTTCCAGCCGCGCCAGGCGCGAGGTCACAGTGGTACGGGCGATCCCCAGCTGCCTGGCGAGCATGGCCACGCTTTCGCGGGCATTGATCTGCAGGGCCGCGATCAGTTGGCGGTCGATTTCGTCGAGGACGGGAGGGCGGCTGTCAGACAAGGTGAACTCCGGCGCGGGCAACGGTGGCCGAGCATGTTACAGGCTCGCTGGGGGCGATGCTCGTGGCATGGCGTATTGGCTGCGGGCTGTGCTGTGACGGCTAGGCTCAATGGCGCGCCTGAGATTTTTTGCCACGAATTGCCTGCGACAAGTTGTCATAAGTAACTGGTTAGTACATTCTCTCGCCACGTAAAGAATGGGAGAAATTTCCGACATGAATAATTCTGGGGCTGCCACCGGCAGCAAATGGCTACTGGGGGCGCTGGGTGTGCTGATCGCATTGATCGGCCTGGGACTGGCCGGCGGGGGCGGGTACCTGGTCAATCTGGGCGGCAGCTGGTTCTTCCTGCTGATGGGCCTGGCGATGATCGTTTCCGGGCTGCTGATCGCCCGGCGTAACCCACGTGGTGCCTGGCTGTACGGGGTGGCGTTGGTCCTGACCGCGATCTGGGCGGTCTGGGATGCCGGGCTGGAATATTGGCCGCTGGTTTCGCGGGTGCTGACCTTCGCCGTTATCGGCCTGGTGGTGGCGCTGATCTATCCAACCCTGGTGCGGGCTTCGGGCGCGACTGCCGGCCGTGGCGCTTATGGCCTGGCGGGTGTGCTGGGCATTGGCGTCGTGGCGACCCTGGCCTACATGTTCGTGCCGACCCATGTGGTCAAGGCCAGCAGCGAGCCGGCGATCAAGCCTGTGGCTCCAGGTACCGAGCAGAAGGACTGGGCCCATTGGGGCAACACCACCGCCGGCAATCGTTTTGCCGCGCTGGACCAGATCAACAAGGGCAACATCGACCAGTTGCAGGTGGCCTGGACTTTCCGCACCGGCGATATTCCGCAAAGCACCGGCGCGGGCGCCGAGGACCAGAACACACCGCTGCAGATCGGTGACACGGTCTATACCTGCACCGCCTACGGCAAGGTGTTCGCCCTGGACGCCGACACTGGCGCCGAACGCTGGAAGTTCGATCCGCAAGGTTCGGCGCCTAACTGGCAGCGTTGCCGCGGCCTGGGTTACTTCGATGCCTCCGCCGAGCCTGCTGCCGAGGCAGCGGTCGCTCCAGCCGCCTGCACCAAGCGTTTGTTCCTGCCGACTGGCGATGCGCGTCTGATCGCGATCAACGCAGAAACCGGCAAGCCGTGCGAAGACTTCGGCGACAAAGGCACGGTCGACCTGAAAACCGACATGGGCGAAGTGAAGCCTGGCTACTACCAGCAGACCTCGACTCCGCTGGTGGCCGGCAACGTAGTCATCGTCGGTGGCCGGGTAGCGGACAACTATTCCATCGGCGAGCCACCGGGCGTGGTCCGCGCCTTCGACGTGCGCAGCGGCGAACTGGTGTGGGCCTGGGATCCGGGCAATCCGAATACCACCAAGCGTCCACCGGCGGGCGAGACCTACACCCGCGGTACACCGAACGTCTGGTCGGCCATGTCCTATGACGCCAAGCTCGGTCTGGTCTATCTGCCGACCGGTAACGCCACGCCAGACTTCTTCGCTGGCCAGCGCACGGAATTCGACGACAAGTGGAGTTCGTCGATCGTCGCCCTGGACGTGAAGAGCGGTCAGGTGCGCTGGCACTTCCAGACCACCCACCACGACCTGTGGGACTTCGACCTGCCGGCGCAGCCGCTGCTGTACGACGTGCCGGACGACAAGGGCGGGGTACAGCCGGCGCTGGCGCAGGTCACCAAGCAGGGTGAGATCTTCCTGCTCAACCGCGAAACCGGCGTGCCTATCGCCCGGGTGGAAGAACGTCCGGTGCCGCAGGGCAATATGCCGGGCGAACGCTATTCGCCGACCCAGCCGTTCTCGGTGGAGATGCCGTCGATCGGCAACCAGACCCTCACCGAATCGGACATGTGGGGTGCCACGCCGTTCGACCAGTTGATGTGCCGTATCCAGTTCAAGGGCATGCGTCATGAAGGCGTCTACACCCCGCCGGGCATGGATCACGCCTTGCAGTTCCCGGGCTCCCTGGGTGGCATGAACTGGGGCAGCGTGTCGGTGGACCCGAACAGCAACTATATGTTCGTCAACGACATGCGCCTGGGCCTGGCCAACTACATGATCCCGCGCGCGAAGATCGCGGCCGGGGCCAGCGGCATCGAAATGGGCGTAGTGCCCCAGGACGGCACGCCGTTCGGGGCGATGCGTCAGCGTTTCCTCTCGCCTGCCGGTATTCCGTGCCAGAAGCCGCCGTTCGGCACCATGTCGGCCATCGACCTGAAAACCAAGAAGCTGGTGTGGCAGGTGCCGGTCGGTACCGTGCAGGACACCGGTCCCCTGGGCATTCGCATGCACATGCCAATCCCGATCGGCATGCCGACCCTGGGCGCATCCCTGGCGACCCAGTCCGGCCTGCTGTTCTTCGCGGGCACCCAGGACTTCTACCTGCGTGCCTTCGATACCGGCAACGGTAACGAAATCTGGAAAGCCCGCCTGCCGGTGGGTAGCCAGTCGGGGCCCATGACCTACGTTTCGCCGAAGACCGGCCGGCAGTACATCCTGCTGACCGCGGGTGGAGCGCGTCAGTCGCCGGACCGTGGGGACTACGTGATCGCTTATGCATTGCCCGAATAACGGCTGATCTTGGCTTACAAAAAAACCGCGCCTAGCGCGGTTTTTTTTGTGGGCGGATATAGCCCGTCTGTTCACCTGCAACAACTCAGCGGTTAATCAGTTTGCCGAGTTCGTCGAGGCTGATGTTGGGAATGATCGACGTGGGAATACGCGACGTGGGGGACAGGTTGTACACCGAGAAGTCCTTGCCCATGATCTTGTCCGACATCAGCTTCAAGGACGGCAGGATCCGCGATTGCAGGTGCTGGTCCAGGCCGCAGGGCGACTTGAAGGTGTCTGGCGTTTCATAAAAACGCCCCTGGGCAGGACTCAGGTCGACGCCCACCAGGATCGCCGTATCGAAGCCGGCATGATAGGCGAGTTGCAGCGCCAGATAGGCCACAGTACGGGCGTCGAAGAAACCCAGCTCGAGATTCTTGCTGAAGCCGATGGTCCGGCTCCTGTTGCCCGAGAGGAGGGGAGGGCGAACCAGGTCGCGGTTGCTCCTGAGCAACCGCTCCTTCCAGGTTTGTCGTGGCGCCTTCTTCAGCAGAAACAGCTCGCCATGAGGCTGGGTCTGAATCGTCCGGGCATGTTCTTCCCAGAGCGCCACGCGCTGACTGATAGCCATCGCCTGGGCGAAGAGTTCGGGTTGCTGGAGGGAAAAGCTGGTGTCGGTGCAGGCATAAAAAAAAGGCCGTATGCCGGTCCCGCGGAACATCGAGATGGCCCCGTTCATGGTGATCATCGGGATGTTCGCAAAGGCTTCGATGGGGAAGTCCTTTGCCGAACTACCGGATGCAATGATGAAAACAGGGCCTTGCTGAATATTCCGGCAACGTGCGAACCCCGTTACCGGGCCAGGCGAAGGCGCCGTAGATACTACTTCCATGTGCTGTGTCCGAATCATCAGGCCACTCTGATTATTAGGGGGTGGCTTAGGTGGTGCATCACGCCGGGGAAAGGACAGGCTCTCCCCCATTGATAGAAATGCAGTCTAGGGTCAAACGGAGGTCATGCGCGACTTCCGCGCGGTTATGACCGTGGCGGTTTTTAATAGTTGTGCGCTAGGGCCGATTTCTTGGAAGAAATGATCGGCTGCTTTGCCGGCCTGGCGGCCTGATCGAGGGATTTGCAGCGCTTTAGATACGCAAAAGCCGCGCAATGCGCGGCTTTCAAGGGATGGTGGGCCCACACGGACTCGAACCGTGGACCAAAGGATTATGAGTCCTCTGCTCTAACCGACTGAGCTATAGGCCCTCAGTAGGCCGCGGATTATAGCGACGGTTTCTCGGCTGTGCTATCCGAAAAATCCGAAACGGGAAGGCGCAGAAAGGTCGCGGCGAATTCGTCGGCGCTCAGCGGCAGGCTGATGATGTAGCCCTGGATCTGTTCGCAGCCTTCGTTCCCGAGAAATACCTGCTGGTCATGGGTTTCCACGCCTTCGGCGATCACGGTGAATTGCATGCTGCGGCCCAGGGCGATGATGGCCCGCACGATCGCCACATCGTGCGGGTCATCGGGCAGGCCGCGGACGAAAGATTGATCGATCTTGAGGAAATCCAGCGGCAGGCGCTTGAGGTAGCTCAGGGACGAGTAGCCGGTACCGAAGTCGTCGATGGCCAGCTGAACGCCCAGGCGCTTGAGCTGGTGCAGCACCTCCAGGGCCTCCTCGGCCTGGCTCATGATGAAGTTTTCGGTGATTTCCAGCTGCAGGAAGCCGGGTTTGAGGCGGTTGTCTTTCAGCAGTTGTTCAATCCGCCCCAGCAGGTTCGGCTGGCGCAGCTGGGCGCCGGCGAGGTTGACCGAGAGCGGGCCGAAGCTCTCATAGTTCTCATTCCACTTGCGCAACTGCTGGCAGGCGTGTTCCAGCACCCAGTCACCGATCTGCAGGATCATGCCGTTCTCTTCGGCCAGGGGGATGAAGTGCTCGGGCGGGACATCGCCGAAGGTCGGGTGATGCCAGCGAATCAGCGCCTCGGCACCCACCAGCGCCTGGTCGCCCAGCCTGATCTTGGGCTGGTAGTAGAGGTACAGCTCGTTACGCTCGATGGCTCGCCGCAGTTCATGTTCCAGGGCCACGCGTTCGCTGGCCTGGGCGGTCAGGTCGCGGGTATAGCTTTCGACCCGGTTGCGCCCCTTGGCCTTGGAGCGGTACATGGCGGCGTCGGCATTCTTGACCAGCGTGGCCACGTCGCAGCCGTCCTTGGGGTAGAGGCTGGTACCGATGCTGGCGCTGATGAAGAACTCATGCTCACCCGCCTGGAACGGGGCAGTGAAGCAGTTCAGCAGCTTGTTGGCGATGTGGTCGGCATCGCTGGGCTGCTGCAGCCCGGGCAGCAGGATGATGAACTCGTCCCCGCCCAGGCGGGCCACGGTGTCGATGTCCCGCAGCTGTTCTTTCAGGCGCACGGCAATGCCCCTGAGCAGCAGGTCGCCGACCGGGTGGCCGAGGCTGTCATTGATGTGCTTGAAGCGATCCAGATCGAGAAACAGCACGGCGCCCTGGCCGCCGTTCTCCTGCTGGCTGTTGAGTGCGGTCAGCAGGCGGCTTTCGAACAGGGTGCGGTTCGGCAGGCCGGTCAGCGGATCGTGGTGTGCCTGGTAGTCGAGCTTGGCCTGGGCGTGCTTGAGGCTGGAGATATCGGCGAATACCGCGACGAAGTGGGTGATAAAGCGGTCTTTGTTACGCACCGCGCTGATGGTCAGCCAACTGGGGTACAGCTCGCCGTTTTTGCGTCGATTGCAGATTTCCCCCTGCCAATGACCTTCGGCGGTCAGTTGGTGCCACATGGCTGCATAGAAGGCGCTGTCATGCAGGCCGGAAGCCAGCAGGCGCGGGGTGTGGCCCAGGGCTTCGGTTTCGCTGTAGCCGGTGATTTCGGTGAACGCCCGGTTGACCGCGCTGATGTGCTGCTGGGTATCGGTGATCAATACGCCTTCGGCGGTGCTCTCGAACACGGTGGCGGCCTGTTGCAGCTTCTCCTGCATCAGGTGGCGCTCGGTAATGTCGCGGGCGATGGTCAGCATGCAATCCTCGTCGCCGATCGGCAGTGGTCGGCTGGAGAGCTCACAGAGGCGGATCTGGCCGTCATTGCGGCGAATGTGGCAGCTGAAGTCGCGCACGAAGCCATCCCGCTGCAGCAGGTCGAGCATCTGCCGGCGTTCGTTGAGGTTGACCCAGATGCCCAGCTCCAGCGTGGAACGGTCGACGGACATGGCGCTATTGAAGCCGGTGATACGGCTGAAACCTTCGTTGACCTCTATCAGCAAACCGTCGCGCTGACGGCTTAGCAGCAGGCCGTCGGGCGAGGCGTGAAATGCCTTGGCGAACTTCTCTTCGGAGGTTTGCAACTGCTGCTGGGTTTCCTTCAACTGAGTGATGTCGCGGACCACCACGACCAGGGCGGGCGTGGTGTCGAGGTCGAAGGGTTCGGCGGAGATCAGTCCGGTGAACAGCTGGCCATTGCTGCGCCGAAAGGGCATCTCCAGGTTACGGATACTGCCGGCCTGCAAGCGCTGCAGCAGCCCGGGGCCGACGCCCTGGATACCCCAGATGTTCAGCTCGGTAGCCGTTTGGCCGATGACTTGCTCGGCACTCAGGCCGATCTGTTCCTCGAACGCCTCGTTGACCTCCAGCAGGCAGCCATCCGACAGGCGGGCAATGACCAGGATGTCCGGGCATTGCTGGAAAACCGAAGCGAATTTCTGTTCCGAGAGTTGCAGGGCCTCTTCGGTGCGTTTGGTTTCGCTGATGTCGATCATCAGGCCGCGCATGATCGGTTCATGTCCGTGCTCGATCAGGCTGACGATGTCGCGTACCCACAGGCAGCGGCCATCGGCAGTGATTACCCGGTAATCCAGGCTGTGATCGCGCCCGGCCAGGACTTCGTGGTCGCAGAAGTGCTGGGCGCGCGTCAGGTCGGCGGGGTGGATGATGTTTCTCCAGAACCCGGGAATCAGCCAGTGCGAAAGGGGGTAGCCCAACAGTTGCTCGGCATGGGGCGACACGTAGCTGTAGGTGAAGTCGCTGATGCGCGCTTCCCAGGCGATCGCCGAAAGGCTTTCGACCAGGCCGCGGTAATGGTATTCGCTGCTGCGCAGTTCCTGTTCCAGGGCCACGCGGCGGGCGATCTCGGAGCTCAGCCGGCGGTTGATGCGGATCACCGCCGCCAGCACGGCAAACAGCAGGAGCAGCCCTGGCAGGCCATAGAACAGCAGGTCCGACCAGAACGAACGATGGTCGAGTACATTGCCCACCCAGCGCTGCTGGATCTCGTTGACCTCCGCCGGGCTTATGTCGGCCAGCACCTTGTCGAGAATGCTTACCAGTATCTTGCTGTCGCGGGGGACGCCCATGGCCAGCTGATAGCGGTAGGGCGTCTCGCCGCTGACGTAGAGCCCATCCAGTTTCAGTTGCCGCAGGCTCCAGACACTGGAAGCCAGGTCGCCGACCACGGCATCGACCTGATTGAGGGCCAGCGCCTGCAAGGCCGAGCTCACATTGGGCAGGGCGACCAGATTCAGGTCTGGATGGTGGGTGCGCAGCAGTTCGTGGGGGGCGTAATTCTCCACGACGGCGATCTTCAGGCCGTACAGGTCCGGGAGCTTGCGAGGTTGCGCGCCGCCTTTATGGGCCAGGATCACAATGGGGAAATCGAGGTACGGGCGGGTGAACGCCAGGTAGTTTTGCCGTTCCGGGGTCGACATGATGCCTGGCAGCAGGTCCAGATTGCCCTTTTTCGCGGTTTCGAGCACTTCGCTCCAGCTGGCGGGTTCTATCGGCTTGAGCGTGATCGCCAGGCGATCCTGGATCAGGTGGATATAGTCCGCCGCAAGGCCCTGGTAGCGCCCTTCCTCATCGCGATATTCGAAGGGCGGCCATGATGCATCGACGCCCAGGCGCAACTCCGGATGAGCGGAAAGCCAGCCTCGTTCTTCATCGGTGAGCGTCAGTGCGCCAGCCGTTGCGGTCCAGGCGAGCAGCGACAGCATCAGCACGGTCGGCAGTCTGGGCATAACGGTCTCGTTATGGCACGGGGGAATGTTTCGAGTGTAGACGGGCAATTCGGAGGGAGTGAGGCGCGGGGAGTTTTAAACTGCACAAAACAAAACCCCCAGCAGGGCTGGGGGTCTTGGTATTACTCGTCGAGGAAGGAGCGCAGGTGCTCGCTTCGCGTCGGGTGGCGCAGCTTGCGCAGCGCCTTGGCTTCGATCTGACGAATCCGCTCACGGGTAACGTCGAACTGCTTACCGACTTCCTCGAGGGTGTGGTCGGTATTCATGTCGATGCCGAAGCGCATGCGCAGTACCTTGGCTTCACGGGCAGTGAGGCCGGAGAGTACTTCGCGAGTCGCTTCTTTAAGACTCTCGACGGTGGCGACATCGATTGGCGACTGCATGGTCGAGTCTTCGATGAAGTCACCCAGATGGGAGTCTTCGTCATCACCGATCGGGGTTTCCATGGAGATCGGCTCTTTAGCGATCTTCAATACCTTGCGGATCTTGTCCTCAGGCATTTCCATGCGTTCGCCCAGCTCTTCCGGAGTCGGTTCGCGACCCATTTCCTGCAACATCTGCCGGGAAATACGGTTGAGCTTGTTGATCGTCTCGATCATGTGCACCGGAATACGGATGGTGCGGGCCTGGTCGGCGATCGAGCGAGTGATCGCCTGACGGATCCACCAGGTGGCATAAGTCGAGAATTTGTAGCCGCGACGGTATTCGAACTTGTCTACCGCTTTCATCAAACCGATGTTGCCTTCCTGGATCAGGTCGAGGAATTGCAAGCCACGGTTGGTGTACTTCTTGGCGATGGAGATCACCAGACGCAGGTTGGCTTCGACCATCTCTTTCTTCGCGCGACGGGCCTTGGCCTCGCCGATCGACATGCGACGGTTGATGTCCTTGATCTCGGCGATCGTCAGGCCGGTCTCGGTCTCGAGCGCGGTCAGCTTCTGCTGGCAACGGATGATGTCCGGCTGCAGGCGGCCGATGGCTTCGGCGTACTTGGCCTTGCCTTTGGCCAGCGCGTCGGACCAGCTTTCGTCCACTTCATTGCCAGGGAACTGGCGCAGGAAGTCGGCGCGTGGCATGCGGGCATCACGAACACAGAGCTGCATGATCGCGCGCTCTTGCTGACGCAGGCGATCCAGGGCGCTACGAACACGTTCAACCAGGCCTTCGAATTGCTTCGGAACCAGTTTGATCGGCATGAACAGTTCAGCCAGGGCCAGCATTTCAGCCAGGGCTTGCTTGTGTTCGCGACCGTGCTTCTTCAGCGCCTTGCGGGTGATTTCCATCTGGTCGGCAACGGCGCCAAAGCGCTGGGCTGCGATGACCGGATCCGGACCGCTTTCGGCTTCTTCTTCGTCGTCACTGGCTTCGGCGTCATCGTCGTCGGTGTCGTCGTCCGCTTTTGCGGCCTTGGCATCGACAGGCGGTGGTACTTCGGCGGCAGGCGGCGCGATGCCGTCGTCCGGGTCGATGTAACCGCTCAGGACGTCGGACAGGCGGCCACCTTCGGTGGTGACGCGAGTGTATTCGGAGAGGATGTGCTCAACCGTGCCAGGGAAGTGCGCGATCGCGCCCATCACTTCACGGATGCCCTCTTCGATACGCTTGGCGATTTCGATTTCGCCTTCACGTGTGAGCAGCTCTACCGTTCCCATTTCGCGCATGTACATACGCACGGGGTCGGTAGTGCGACCAATGTCGGTTTCCACAGCCGCCAACGCTGCGGCGGCTTCTTCAGCTGCTGCTTCGTCGGTATCGGCTTCGGCCAACAAAAGGGCATCCGCATCCGGAGCACTCTCGAATACGTTGATCCCCATGTCGTTGATCATGCGGATGATGTCTTCCACCTGTTCCGGATCTGAAATATCCTCCGGCAGGTGGTCGTTGACCTCCGCGTAAGTCAGGTAACCCTGCTCACGACCACGGCTGATCAACTCTTTGAGGCGAGACTGCTGTTGCGCTTTTCCGGACATAACACCCTATCCACTGAAGGTCTTGGCGGGCAAAAAACAAGCCGAGGATTATACCCGAGCTATGACCTCACGCGCCAGTTGAGGTCGGGTTTGATGCGGGAACATTGCGTTTTAAAAGCTCGAGTAGCTGAATTTTTTCTTCGCCACTCAATTCGCTTTGACGCGATTTCCTGAGAAGTTGTTCCAAAACACGCTCACGTTGACGAGCGGACAAGCTTTTAATGGTGTCGAAAAACTGTTGTTCAAGGTTGTCGCCCTCAATCAACCACTCCTTTTCTGCCAGCGCCTTGATCAGGCGGCCCTGTTCAGTGCCGTGCCAGCGCGCCATCAGTTGATGAATAGAGCGTAGCTTAGGATTTTTCTGCACGGCTTCGATCAAGGCGACCAGCAACTGGGTATTGGTGTTGTCGTCGGCAGCGAAATGCCCGGCGTCTTCAACTTTCTCGGCCAGTTGCGGGTGATGCAGCAATGTTCGAAGGGCTGACAGTGTTGGGGGTTCGACGGCGGCCGGGACGCGCGGGGCACGTGGCTGATCACGATCGCCATTGCGCTTGCCCTTTTTGTCCCAGGGCTTGTTCTCCCACTTCTTGCCGCCCGCGCCGCTTTTCTTCGGCGTCCATTCCTGCTGCGGCACATAGGCTTCTTGCGGCTCGTGGTAGTCGACATAGTCCGGTATGCCGTCGTAATCGATGCCAGCGTCATACACCGGAGGTGCTTCTTGTGGGGCGCTGTGCACCAACTGGTTGACGGTCTCGTTGTTGAGCCCGGTAATTTCACTGAGGCGCTGGCGCATCAGGGTCCGCAGGTTGGCTCCGGGGACCTTGTCGATCAACGGTGCGGCGAGAGTGGCCAGGTGAGCCTTGCCCTCGAGCGAGCGTGGATCCGCTTCGTCGGTCAGTTGCTGGAAGAAATAATCGGCCAGCGGTTGAGCGTGTTGATTGATGCGTGCGCGAAAGGCATCTGTGCCCTCGGAACGCACCAGGGTATCCGGGTCTTCCCCTTCGGGAAGGAACAGGAAGCGTGCCCGGCGACCGTCCTGCAGGCTGGACAGGGTCGCCTCCAGTGCGCGCCAGGCGGCCTTGCGTCCGGCCTGGTCGCCGTCGAAGCAGAACAGCACGCTGGGCACGATGCGGAACAGGCGCTTGAGGTGTTCTTCGCTGGTGGCGGTGCCCAGGGTCGCAACGGCGTTACGCAGGCCCTGTTGGGCGAGGGCAATCACGTCCATGTAGCCTTCGACGACGATGATTTCGTCGAGGTTGCGGTTGTTCTTGCGAGCCTCGAACAGGCCGTAAAGCTCCTGGCCCTTATGAAACACCGGAGTTTCCGGCGAGTTCAGGTATTTCGGTTTGTCGTCGCCCAGTACCCGGCCCCCAAAGGCGATGATCCGGCCGCGGCTGTCGCGGATCGGAAACATCACTCGGTCGCGAAAGCGATCGTAGCGTTTACCGGTTTCGGCGTTTTCGATCAGCAGGCCGGCGTCGATCATGGCTTTCTGCTGCAGGGTGTCGCTGCTCAGGTGCTTGAACAGATTGTCCCAGCCGGGGGGTGCGAAGCCGAGGCCGAAATCGCGGGCGATCTCGCCGGTCAGGCCGCGGCCCTTGAGGTAATCGACTGCTGCCTTGCGGGCTGGGTGGCTTTTCAGAGCCTGTCGATAGTAATCGGCGGCGGCGGTCAGCAGCGGGTAGAGCGGCGAATCGGTCGGCTGCCGCGGTTTGTGCGAGCGACCGCTTTCCTCCCGCGGGATTTCCATGCCGGCGGCTTTGGCCAGTTCTTCGACCGCCTGGGGGAAATCCAGGTTGTCGTGGTCCATGATGAAGCCGAGGGCGTTCCCGCCCGCGCCACAGCCGAAACAGTAATAGAACTGCTTGTCGGGGCTGACGCTGAAGGAGGGGGTTTTTTCCTTGTGGAACGGGCAGCAGGCGGTGTAGTTCTTGCCGGCCTTTTTCATCTGCAGGCGCGAGCTGACAACATCGACGATGTCGGTGCGGTTCAGAAGGTCGTCAATAAAGCTCTGGGGAATCAGCCCGGCCATGGCGTTCTCGTCATCACTGCGCGAAAGAATTGGACCAATGCGAAGGCTTCGAAAATGGGCTGTTCGAGACGCAACGGCTGCGCGTTCGACCATCTGTCGTCGGCTTGATCGCTATCGGGAAGTGTATCTGCCGAAAGTCCACTGACGTTAGTTTCAATCAGTCTTCGACTATTTGAAGATATTGCTCTGAGTCCGACAGGTCTCGGATGGCTCATAAGCGGACGCTGGAGAAGGGCGCCTTGGGCTGAGTCTGTTGAGGAATCAGAATAAAAGTGTGCTCGTCAGTAGCCTTGGAAGGCTCGTCAGAAGAGACGTGCACCGCTGGCAGGAAGCCAGGTCTGACGTGGTGAAGCGGATTGTCTCGGTCGCATGCGCGGCGTTGACGGTGAAGCATCAAGCGTTGTCCGCAAATGCCATTAGCCCGGCTGAGGGCCGGGCTTGGCAGAAGCTTGCAGCGAACGTCTGTGTATTAGTACAGACGTACGGCGCGGCGCTGTTCGCGCTGAACTTTCTTGGCGTGACGCTTAACAGCAGCAGCTGCTTTGCGCTTACGCTCGGAAGTCGGCTTCTCGTAAAATTCGCGGCTACGAACTTCAGCCAGAACACCGGCTTTTTCGCAGGAGCGCTTGAAACGACGCAGAGCTACGTCGAAGGGTTCGTTCTCTTTAACTTTGACGGCTGGCATCCAGAGCTACCTTCATTCATTACCGGGGTCAACGTTCTCGTCGCAAAAATCGCGGCTGAGGTCGTCGGTTTTTAAGGGTTGCGGATGTTAACCCCTCATCGCTCGGAATGCAAAGCCTCTGATCGAAAACCGCTGGTCGGCTGAGGGAGTGGCGACTATTATGCGCGCCTTCGAATTTAGCCTCTACAAGGCGCAAACCCATGCTAGTACTGGGATTAGAAACTTCCTGCGACGAAACCGGCGTCGCGCTTTACGACAGCGAGCGGGGCCTGCTGGCCGACGCGCTGTTCAGTCAGATCGACCTGCATCGGGCCTATGGTGGCGTGGTGCCGGAGCTGGCCTCTCGCGATCACGTCAAGCGCATGCTGCCCCTGATTCGTCAGGTCCTGGCCGAGGCGGACTGCGTACCGACTGAAATCGACGCCATTGCCTATACCGCGGGCCCCGGCCTGGTCGGAGCCCTTCTGGTGGGTGCCTCCTGCGCCCAGGCGCTGGCCTTCGCCTGGGGTATCCCGGCGCTGGGTGTGCACCATATGGAAGGCCACCTGCTGGCCCCGATGCTGGAAGAACAACCGCCGGAATTTCCGTTCGTCGCTTTGCTGGTTTCCGGTGGCCACACGCAGCTGGTGCGGGTCGATGGCATCGGCCAGTACGAGCTGATGGGCGAAACCCTGGATGATGCTGCCGGTGAAGCCTTCGACAAGACGGCGAAGATGATCGGCCTGAATTATCCGGGTGGTCCGGAAATCGCTCGCCTGGCCGCACAAGGCGTGGCCGGGCGCTTTGTCTTCCCGCGGCCGATGACCGATCGTCCGGGGCTGGATTTCAGCTTCAGCGGCTTGAAAACCTTCGCCCTGAACACCTGGCAACAATGCATCAGCGCTGGGGACGACGGCGAGCAAACCCGTTGCGACATCTCGCTCGCCTTCCAGCAGGCGGTGGTGGAAACTCTGACCATCAAATGCAAGCGAGCCTTGAAGCAGGCGGGACTCAAGCGGCTGGTAATCGCTGGCGGCGTGAGCGCCAACAAGGCGCTGCGTGCGTCGCTGGAAAAAATGCTCGGCGAGATGAAAGGGAATGTGTTTTACGCCCGTCCTGAGTTCTGCACCGACAACGGCGCGATGATCGCGTTTGCTGGTTGCCAGCGTTTGCAGGCAGGTCAGCAGGAAAGCCTGGCGATCAGTGTGCAGGCGCGTTGGCCGATGGAGCAGCTGTCGCCGTTGTGAGTCGGTATCAAACTGACCTGAGCCCGGTTCATCTTCAGGATTCAGAAATGCCGTTCGCGCCCGGCAAACAGGTCGCGTAGATTGCCGCGGTGGCGCCAGACGATGAGCAGTGTGAGGACGCTCATCGGCAGCAGCGCTGCTGGTGCCTGCCAGGCCAGCAATGGCAAGGTCAGGGGCGTGGCGATCAGGGCCGCCAGCGAGCTGGTGCGGGTCAGGTAGAAGGTCAGGAGCCAGGCGGCAATGGCCAGGAGCGCCGCTGGTGGGTAAAGCCCCAGCAGCATCCCGGCGGCGGTGGCGACACCCTTGCCGCCGCGAAAGCGGAAGTACACCGGGAACAGATGGCCCAGTACGGCGTAGAGCCCGATCCAGGCCTGTTGTTGGAGCGAAAGGCCTGCGAGACTGGCGATCAGCACGGGCAACAGCCCTTTGAGCAGATCGCCGAGCAAGGTCAGTACCGCCAGTTTCTTGCCGGCCAGGCGCAGCATGTTGGTGGCGCCGGCATTGCCCGAGCCACTCATTCGCGGATCGGGTGTACCGGTCAGGCGGCTGAGCAAGATGGCGAAGGACAGCGAGCCGAGCAGGTAGGCGAAGATCGCCAGTAACCAAAACATGCTAACTATTCCGGGCGAGGACGCCCTGATTCTAACGGCGCATTGCGCCCTTGTCGTGCTGCGGAGAAGAGTGCTTGGACAGAGTGTTTATCGAGGGCCTGGAAGTCGACACGGTGATCGGTGCCTACGACTGGGAGCGAGGCATCCGGCAGTGCCTGCGCCTTGACCTGAGCTTCGCCTGGGACAACCGCCCGGCCGCCGCCGGTGACGACCTGACCCTGGCGCTCGACTATGCCAGCGTGTCTTCGCGGATCCAGGCGTTTGCCGAGCAGGCGCAATTCCAACTGGTGGAAACCTTTGCCGAGCGTCTGGCGGAGGTCCTGATGAGCGAGTTCCATATTCCCTGGTTGCACCTCAAGCTGACCAAACCCGGTGCTGTCGCGGCCGCCAAAGGTGTTGGCGTGGAGATCGAGCGCGGATGTCGCTAACTCAGGTATTTCTTGGGCTCGGCAGCAATATCGAGCGTGAAACCCATCTGCTGGCCGGGCTCGATGCCCTGGCGGGCTTCCTGCTGGATATGCGCTGCTCGGCGGTGTTCGAAAGCCAGCCGGTGGGGATCAAGAGCGGGCCGTTCTTCAATCTGGTGGTTTCGGGCTTTACCGATTTGCCGCTGATGGAGCTGGACCGTCGATTGAAGTTCATTGAAGCGGACAACGGTCGTTATGCCCCGGACCGCAAAGGCTTGCCGCTGGATATCGATGTGCTGTTGTACGGCGATCTGGTGGGCAATTTCGACGGTTTGATCCTGCCGCGTGCAGAAATTCTGAAGAACGCCTTTGTGCTTTGGCCCTTGTCGCTGATGGCGCCGGGGCGGGTTCATCCGCTGGCGGGGCAGGACTTCGCTACCCTCTGGCACGAGGCCCGGATCGACCAGGTGCTGGCGCCCGTGGCATTCGAGTGGCGGGGCAGGCAGCTGACGCCGCCGGAGCTGGGATAGCCCTGGCTGGCGCAGTTCTGGCTGACAGCGATCGGCTGGCGAGCAAGCTGGCTCCTATGACGGCGCTTGCTCGTGATGTTTCTTACTGTGAGTACTGCTCCTTGTAGGCCTTCAGCGCCTTCAGTCGTTCCCGTTTCAGCGCCTCCCCCAGCTCCGGCCCCTTGAATCCCTGCTCCAGCAGCGGTTGTACCGCGACTGTTCGCGCCGCCGTGGCCGCGCCGCGCAGATAGTCCGCCTGGGGATAGGCTCGCTCCTCCAGGCCGAGACGGCCACGAGCATCCATTTCACAGGCGGCGATAAACTCCTCGAAGCGTTGCGGCCGCCGGTACACGTCAAAGCTCTGCAGCAGTTCTGCCAATGTCGAAGGTTTCAGTTCGAGGGCGCGATGGCCGTGGGTGTGGTACTGACCCACCAGCAGCGCCAGTTCCTGACAGTCGCGTGGCGCCTTGAAGCGTTCATTGACCTGCTTGATCAGCTTCAGGCCCTTGTGCTCGTGCGCGATGTGTTGCGGCCATTCACTTTGCGGTGTCAGGCCCTTGCCCAGGTCGTGCAACAGGCACGCCCAGCGCACGCTCAATGGCTGCTTGTGCAGTGCCGCCTGCTCGAGAACGCTCAGTGTATGCACACCGCTATCGATCTCCGGGTGATGGACGGCGGGTTGCGGAACACCGAACAGCGCCTCCACTTCAGGCAGCAGGACTTTGAGCGCGTCACAATCACGCAGTACCTGGATGAACACTTGAGGGTGATCTTCCATCAGTGCGCGGGAGATTTCCTTCCAGCTGCGTTCCGGCGTCAGAGCTTCCAGCTCGCCTGATCCGCTGAGCTGGCGCATCAGCTCGAGGGTGTCAGGCGCTACTCGGAAGCCGAGTCCTGCGTAGCGGGCAGCAAAGCGGGCAACGCGCAGGACGCGCAGGGGATCTTCGGCGAATGCCGGGGAAACATGGCGCAGCAGGCGGTTTTTCAGGTCCTGCTGGCCGTGATACGGATCCGTCAGAACACCCTGGTCGTCTTCCGCCATGGCATTGATCGTCAGGTCACGGCGGATCAGGTCTTCTTCGAGAGTGACCTCGGGGCTGGCGTGAAAGGTAAAGCCACCATAGCCACGACCGCTCTTGC
This sequence comes from Pseudomonas sp. SBT1-2, assembly GCF_028640875.1. NCBI lineage: Bacteria > Pseudomonadati > Pseudomonadota > Gammaproteobacteria > Pseudomonadales > Pseudomonadaceae > Pseudomonas > Pseudomonas sp. SBT1-2. Next base: position 54,061 of record NZ_JAQZAA010000061.1, read on the forward strand.
GTTCGGTGCGGGCCAGGGCGTATTCCTCGCCGCTCTTGGGGTGAAGAAAGACCGGAAAGTCCGAACCCACCGGGCGAAAACCCTTGGCGAGCATTTCTTCGGCCGTGGCGCCGACTACCACCCAATCGATGTCGGTTACCGGTTTGCCCAGCAGGCGATCGCGTACCGCACCGCCGACCTTGTAAATCTGCATAAAAAACCTCCGTTAGCCCGACAGAATAACCCTTGCGCCGAGCTTTCGGAGGTTTGTCATGCGCTCAGAGGTGGATGACCGCCAGGTCCAGGCGGCCATAGTCCCCTTCGTTGTGATCGCTTCTTGGCGGTACGTGATGGGTTTTCATCACCTGGTCGCCCTGCAGGGTTTCCAGATGGATGTCGAACCCCCACAGCCGGTGCAGGTGCTTGAGGACCTCGTCGGTAGAGTCGCCCAAGGGTTTGCGGTCGTGCTGTTGATGGCGCAGGGTCAGCGAACGGTCGCCTCGCCTGTCGATGCTCCAGATCTGCACGTTAGGCTCGCGGTTGCCCAGGTTGTACTGGGCGGCAAGGGTTTCGCGGATGATCCGATAGCCGCTTTCGTCATGAATGGCCGGTACCAGCAGGTCGTCTTTCTGGTCGTCATCCAGGATGCTGAACAGCTTGAGGTCGCGGATGACCTTGGGTGACAGGTACTGCAGGATGAAGCTCTCGTCCTTGAAGCTGCTCATGGCGAACTTGATGCTGGAAAGCCAGTCGGTCCCGGCCAGTTCCGGGAACCAGCGGCGGTCCTCCTCGGTTGGTTCTTCGCAGATGCGCCGGATATCGCGGTACATGGCGAAACCCAGGGTGTAGGGGTTGATACCGTTGTAGTAAGGGCTGTCGAAGCCGGGCTGGAAGACCACGCTGGTGTGGGAGGCGAGGAACTCCATCATGAAGCCATCGGTCACCAGGCCTTCGTCATACAGGTCGTTCATCAGGGTGTAGTGCCAGAACGTTGCCCAGCCTTCGTTCATCACCTGGGTCTGGCGTTGCGGGTAGAAGTATTGGGCGATCTTGCGCACGATCCGCACGATTTCCCGTTGCCACGGTTCCAGCAGCGGCGCGTGTTTCTCGATGAAATACAGGATGTTTTCCTGCGGTTCGGCGGGGAAGCGCGCGTTGTCCTTGTCGCTGAACTTGTCCGTGCCTTTGGGAATGGTGCGCCACAGGTCGTTGATCTGTTTCTGCAGGTGTTCTTCCCGATCCTTTTGCCGGCGCCGTTCTTCTTCCGCGGAAATCGGATAAGGACGTTTGTAGCGGTCCACTCCGTAGTTCATCAGGGCATGGCAGGAGTCCAGCAGGTCTTCCACGGCATCGATGCCATGGCGCTCTTCGCACTGCATGATGTACTGCTTGGCGAACACCAGGTAATCGATGATCGAGCTGGCATCCGTCCAGGTACGGAACAGGTAGTTGCCCTTGAAGAAGCTGTTATGGCCGTAGCAGGCGTGGGCCACCACCAGTGCCTGCATGCAGATGGTGTTTTCTTCCATCAGGTAGGCGATGCAGGGGTCAGAGTTGATCACGATCTCGTAGGCCAGCCCCATCTGGCCACGGCTGTAGGACTTTTCGGTACTAAGGAAATGCTTGCCGTAAGACCAATGGTGATAACCCAGGGGCATGCCGACAGAGGCATAGGCATCCATCATCTGTTCGGCGGTGATCACTTCGATCTGGTTGGGATAGGTATCCAAGGCGTAGCGCGCCGCGATACGGCTGATTTCGCGGTCGTAGGCCTGGATCAGCTCGAACGTCCATTCCGAACCGGTGGAGATAGGCTGGCGTTTCTGCTCTCTGGCGGTCATGTCACTAACCTGCGCTGGAAGAGTTCACGGAAGACCGGATAGATATCTCCGGCCGAGACCAGTTGCTGCTGGGCGAAAGTATCGGAAAAGGCTTCGGCAATGCGCTCGTATTCGAACCACAGGGCCTGATGTTCGCGCGGGGTAATCTCCACGTAAGTGTAGTACTGCACGAAGGGCATGATCTGGTTGATCAGGATGTCGCGGCAGATCGGCGAGTCGTCGTTCCAGTTATCGCCGTCGGAAGCCTGGGCGGCGTAGATGTTCCACTCGTTGCTCGGATAACGCTCGGCCATGATCTCCTGCATCAGTTTCAAGGCGCTGGAGACGATGGTGCCGCCGGTTTCCCGGGAGTAGAAGAACTCCTCCTCGTCCACCTCGCGTGCGCTGGTGTGGTGGCGGATGAACACTACGTCGATCTTGTCGTAGTTACGCTTGAGAAACAGGTATAGAAGGATGAAGAAACGCTTGGCGATGTCCTTGGTGGCCTGGGTCATGGAGCCGGAAACGTCCATCAGGCAAAACATCACGGCCTTGGAGCTGGGGTTAGGCTGTTTGACCAGCAGGTTGTACTTGAGGTCGAAGGTGTCGAGGAATGGCACCCGATGAATGCGGGCGCTGAGACGCTCGATTTCCGCTTCCATTTCCTGAATATCGCCGAAGTTGTCCGGTTCTTCGCGTTTCAGGCGTTCAAGCTCTTCTTTGACTTCGCGCAGTTTTGCCCGGCTGCTGCCGGACAGGGCGATGCGCCGGGCATGGGCCGAGCGCAGCGTCCGAATGATGTTGATGCGCGAGGGATTGCCCTCGTTGCTGATCCCGGCCCGGACAGTCTTGAAGGTGTCGGTCCCGGTCAGGTTGCGCTTGACTAGGTTCGGCAGTTCCAGATCCTCGAACATGAACTCGAGAAACTCCTCCTGGGTAATCTGGAAAACGAACTCGTCCATGCCTTCGCCGGAATTGCCCGCCTTGCCCCGGCCGCCTCCGCCACCCCCGCCTTGAGGGCGTGCGATGTGCTCTCCGGCCGTGAACTCCTTGTTTCCCGGGTGCACCACGGTCTGTTTGCCGCCGCGCCCATGATGGAGCACGGGTTCATCGATATCCCGGCCTGGGATGCTGATTTGTTCGCCATGCTCCATGTCTGTGATGGAACGGCGGCTGACCGCCTCTTCGACGGCCTTCTTGATGTGATCACGATAACGCCGCAGAAACCGCTGGCGGTTTACCGTGCTCTTGTTCTTGCCATTGAGACGTCGGTCGATCACATAACTCATGACTGCTCCTTAGAAGCGGTCTTGAAGCTCGCAAGCGGCCCGGACGGGGAGAGGGGCGGGTAAGGTGCCTTGCCGCCGGTACTCTGCCCGAGCCTCGCTGCGAACGTTCAAACGCGCTTCCTGAAGCCTGTGTAGCAGAAATCGCTAAGACAGGCTCCTGGCTAACGACAACCGGTGCAACCGGCGGGTTACTGCGATTTTCTGACCCGCAGATACCACTCGGACAGCAGTCGTACCTGTTTGTCGGTGTAGCCGCGCTCGACCATTCGAGTAACGAAGTCGTTGTGTTTCTGTTGATCCTCTTTGCTGGCCTTGGCATTGAAGCTGATGACCGGGAGCAGATCCTCGGTGTTGGAGAACATTTTCTTCTCGATGACCACACGCAGTTTTTCGTAGCTGAGCCAGGTTGGGTTCTTGCCGTTGTTGTTGGCTCGGGCTCGCAGTACGAAATTGACGATCTCGTTGCGGAAGTCCTTCGGATTGCTGATGCCGGCCGGTTTCTCGATTTTCTCCAGTTCTTCGTTGAGCGCGACCCGATTGAGGATCTCGCCGGTTTCCGGATCGCGATATTCCTGATCCTGAATCCAGAAGTCCGCATACAGCACATAGCGGTCGAAGATGTTCTGACCGTATTCGCTGTAGGACTCCAGGTACGCGGTCTGGATTTCCTTGCCGATGAACTCGATGTAGCGCGGAGCCAGGTATTCCTTCAGGAAGCGCAGGTAGCGCTCGCGGGTTTCCGCCTGGAATTGCTCCTGTTCGATCTGCTGTTCGAGCACGTAGAGCAGGTGCACCGGGTTGGCCGCGATCTCATGGGGATCGAAGTTGAAGACTTTCGACAGGATCTTGAAGGCGAAGCGGGTCGACAGGCCGTTCATGCCCTCGTCTACACCGGCGGCGTCACGGTATTCCTGAATCGACTTGGCTTTCGGATCGGTGTCCTTGAGGTTCTCGCCATCGTAGACGCGCATTTTCGAGTAGATGTTCGAGTTCTCCGGCTCTTTGAGGCGCGAGAGCACGGTGAACTGAGCGAGCATTTTCAAGGTGTCGGGAGCGCAATGCGCCTTGGACAGGGAGCTGTTGAACAGCAGCTTGTCGTAGATTTTGACTTCGTCGCTGACCCGCAGGCAGTAAGGGACTTTGACGATATAGATCCGGTCGATGAAGGCTTCGTTGTTCTTGTTGTTACGGAAGGTGTGCCATTCCGATTCGTTGGAGTGAGCCAGCAGGATGCCGGTGAAGGGGATCGCGCCCAGACCCTCGGTACTGTTGTAGTTGCCTTCCTGGGTGGCCGTCAGCAATGGGTGCAGCACCTTGATCGGTGCCTTGAACATTTCGACGAACTCCATCAGGCCCTGGTTGGCCCGGCACAATGCACCTGAATAGCTATAGGCGTCGGCGTCGTTCTGCGGGAATTCCTCCAGCTTGCGAATATCGACCTTGCCCACCAGGGCGGAAATGTCCTGGTTGTTCTCGTCTCCCGGTTCTGTCTTGGCGACCGCGATCTGGTTGAGGATCGAGGGATAGAGCTTGACCACCCTGAACTGGCTGATATCGCCGCCGAACTCGGACAGGCGCTTGGTGGCCCAGGGCGACATGATGGTGTTCAGGTAACGCCGTGGAATGCCGAAGTCTTCTTCGAGGATTGCGCCATCTTCCGTGGCGTTGAACAACCCGAGAGGCGACTCGAATACCGGGGAGCCCTTGATGGCGTAGAAGGGCACCTTCTCGATCAGTTGTTTGAGTTTCTCGGCCAGGGATGATTTACCGCCACCGACGGGACCGAGGAGGTAGAGGATCTGTTTCTTCTCTTCCAGGCCCTGGGCGGCATGGCGGAAATAGGAGACGATCTGGTCGATGCATTCTTCCATTCCATGGAAGTCCTCAAAGGCCGGATAGCGACGGATCACTTTGTTGGAGAAGATCCGTGACAGTCTCGAATTGGTCGATGTGTCCAGCAGCTCTGGTTCACCAATAGCCAGAAGCAGGCGTTCAGCGGCCGACGCGTAGGCGCTACGGTCCTTTTTGCAGAGCTCCAGGTACTCCTGTAACGAGAACTCTTCCTGGCGTGTGGATTCGAAGCGTTGTTGGAAGTGGCTAAAAATACTCATGACGTCACCTCGCTCGATACGTGGAGCCGACGCCGGATCAGTCAGTCAAGTGCTGGCATGCAACCGGGAATCCGGCTGCTGTTTACCCCCCAGAACACTTTCAAAGCTATCGACCTTGAAAGCTAGTACCGATGACCCGCACGCCGGTGTACCGGCTCTCCCCTGATTGGATGGCCTGAGGCTAAGGATAGTTCGGAATCGGGGAGATAAAGGTGGAATACGCAATTTGTTCAAGTGACCGTTCGTCGGTCGCGGCGCCAGCCCGCGAATGACGCGGGCTGGAGCACAGAAAAAATTATTCGGCGTTGCCTTGGGCAATTTCCGCAGGGTAGGTGGTTCGCCACAGTTCGAAACCACCGTCCAGGCTGTAGACGTCGGAGAATCCCTGGCTGATCAGGTAGGCCGCCGCGCTTTGGCTGGAGTTGCCGTGATAGCAGACGACCACCAGCGGGGCGTCGAGATCGGCATTGCGGATGAAGTCGGAGATGGAGTGGTTGTCCAGATGCAGGGAGCCGCTGATGTGGTTCAAGGCAAAGGTCTGCGGATCGCGGATGTCGACCACCACGGCGCCTTGCTCGCGCAGTGCCTGGGCCTGTTCTGGGGGGATGCGTTTGAATTCGCTCATGGCGGGCTCCTGGGCCTGGTGGCAAGCGCCGTCTAGCGCTTGGCGGTGATTGGCATGGGTTCAGGGGAAGGTTGATTGGCCTGGGGCTTGATGTGGCCGTGGGCGTCGCACTCACATTCGAGGCGTTGGCCGGTGTCGACGTTCAGCAGGGTCAGGGCGCCGCCCCAGACGCAGCCAGTGTCCAGGGCGACGACGCCGGGCTGGTTGCAGTTGCCTTCAAGGGCGGCCCAGTGACCGAAGATGATTTTCACGTCCCGGGTCTTGCGTTCCTTGTGCTCGAACCATGGGGCGTAACCCGGTGGAGCGGTGTCCGGCCCTTCCTTGCCCTTGAGGTCGAGCTTGCCATCGCTGGTGCAGAAACGCATGCGAGTGAAATAGTTGGTGATCACCCGCAGGCGAGTCACGCCTTTGAGTTCGCTGTCCCATTTTATCGGATCGTTGCCGTACATACCGTCCAGATAGGGCTCGAAGCGGTTGTCGTCACGCAATGCCTCTTCGACTTCGGTGGCGTACTTGAGGGCCTTTTTCAGCGACCACTGCGGCGGTATCCCCGCGTGCACCAGGGCGACGTTGCGCTGTTCGTCATAGTGCATCAGCTTTTGCTGGCGCAGCCACTGGAGCAATTCCTCGCAATCCGGCGCGTTGAGGATCTCGCTCAGGGTATCGGCTTTCTTCAGGCGCTCGATATTGCGCCAGACGGCCAGCAGGTGCAGGTCGTGATTGCCCAGCACGCACACCAGAGAATCGCGCATGGCATAAAGAAAGCGCAGGGTTTCCAGCGACTGTGGGCCGCGGTTGACCAGATCGCCAACCAGCCACAGGCGATCCTTGGCCGGGTCGAAAGCGACCTTTTCAAGCAGGCACTGCAACGGCCCCAGGCAGCCTTGCAGGTCACCGACGGCATAAGTCGTCATCAGTGCAGGGCTCCGGGCACCGCCAGGCGGAAGGGGGCGATGATGGCGTCGAAGTGTTTGCCGTCTTCGGCGAGCATCTGATAGCTGCCCTGCATATTGCCGACGCGCGTGGTCATGACCGTACCACTGCTGTAGGTGTGGCTTTTTCCTACGGCGATCAGCGGCTGCTGGCCGACGACGCCGGCACCGCGAACTTCTTCGACGTGCCCGTCGCCATCGGTGATCACCCAGTGCCGGGAGAGCAATTTGGCGGGCAGCAGGCCATTGTTCTGTACGGTGATGGTGTAGGCGAAGGCAAAGCGGTTCTGCTCGGGTTGCGACTGTTCTGCGAGAAAGCGGGTGACGACGCTGACGTCGATCTGATAGCGAGGATCGGACATGCAAGGGGCCTTAAAACGAAGCGGGACGCGGGATAAAACTGATGGAGGTCAGTCTAGGCCAAGTATCGGGTAGTAAACCAGACATGGCGCCTGGCGTCTTACCCGATAACGCTGGTGGCGTGTCAGCTGGCGCTGGCAGTGTCCGCGGCTTGTTCGCCGAGCTTGTCGGCCAGGCGAACGAAGGCTGCCAGGTCCAGTTGCTCCGGACGCAGGCTGCCATCGACACCGGCGGCTTCGATCTCGGCGCTGGAAAGCAGGGCCTTGAGGGTATTGCGCAGGGTCTTGCGGCGCTGGTTGAAGGCTTCGCGGACGATGCGCTCCAGCAGGCGATGATCCTTGGCCGGGTGCGGCAGTACCGCATGTGGCACCAGGCGGACGATCGCCGAGTCGACTTTCGGTGGCGGATTGAATGCGCCAGGGCCGACGTTGAACAGATGCTCCACGCGGCAGTGGTACTGGACCATGATCGACAGGCGGCCCCAGTCACCACCGCCCGGGCCTGCGGCGAGGCGCTCTACCACTTCTTTCTGCAGCATGAAGTGCATGTCGCGGATCAGGCTGGCGTTTTGCAGCAGGTGAAAGATCAGCGGGGTGGAGATGTTGTAGGGCAGGTTGCCGACCACCCGCAGGCTGCCGGGGGCGGCATTCAGGCTGTTGAAGTCGAACTTCAGGGCGTCGCCCTGGTGCAGGCTGAAATTGTCCCGGCCGGCGAACTGCTGGTTGAGGATCGGCACCAGGTCCTTGTCCAGCTCGACCACGTCCAGCTGGGCGCCGCTGTTGAGCAGGCCTTCGGTCAGGGCGCCCTGGCCCGGGCCGATTTCCAGCATGCGGTCGCCGGACTTGGCATTGATGGAGCGCAGGATGCGGTCGATCACGCCGGCGTCATGCAGGAAGTTCTGGCCGAAGCGCTTGCGCGCCCGGTGCTGGTATTGCTCGGTCATAAACGGGTCTCGGCCATCTGGTAGGCGGTTTCCAGGGCGACTTTCAGGCTGCCGGTATCGATCTTGCCGCTGCCGGCCAGATCCAGGGCAGTGCCGTGGTCGACCGAGGTACGGATGATCGGCAGGCCCAGCGTCACGTTGACCGCGGCGCCGAAACCTTTGTATTTCAGCACAGGCAGCCCTTGGTCATGGTACATCGCCAGCACTGCGTCGCAGTGCTCCAGATATTTGGGGGTAAACAGAGTGTCGGCGGGCAGGGGGCCGCGCAGGTCCATGCCTTCGTTGCGCAGACGCTCCAGGGTGGGTTCGATGATATCGATTTCTTCATGGCCCAGGTGTCCGCCTTCGCCGGCATGCGGGTTGAGCCCGCAGACCAGGATACGTGGCTGGGCGATGCCGAATTTGTTGTGCAGGTCTGCATGCAGAATGCGTGTAACCCGCTCCAGGCGCTCCGGAGTAATGGCGTCGGCAATGTCCCGCAGGGGCAGGTGAGTGGTCACCAGTGCCACGCGCAGGCCATGGGTGGCCAGCATCATTACCACTTGTTCGGTATGCGTCAGGTCGGCGAGAAACTCGGTATGGCCGGAAAAGGCGATACCGGATTCGTTGATCACCCCCTTGTGCACCGGGGCGGTAATCATGCCGTCGAAATGCCCGTCCAGACAGCCTTGGCCGGCCCGGGCCAGGGTTTCCAGGACGAATGCGGCGTTGGCCTTGTCCAGCTGACCAGCGACGACCTTGGCCGACAGCGGGGTATCCCAGACATAGAGGCTACCGGCGGCGGCCGGCTGGTTTGGCCAATTGTCGGGGCCGACCGCAATCAGGCTGACGGCCACACCCAGCTGCGCGGCCCGCTCGGTAAGCAGGTCGCGGCTGGTGATGGCGATCAGGGGGTGTGGCTGTTGTTGCGAGGCGAGCAACAGGCACAGGTCGGGACCTATGCCGGCTGGCTCGCCGGGGGTGAGCGCGAAACGCTTGGGTTTCACTGTGCCGCCTGGTCAGCGCCAGGAAGTTTGATCTCGACGTAGGCTTCGTCGCGAATCTGGCGCAGCCAGGTTTGCAGCTCTTCGTCGTATTTGCGGTTACGCAGCACAGTCATGGCTTGTTGTTCGCGAGCCTGGGTGGTGCTGTCGGTGGCGCGGCGGCCAAGGACTTCCAGTACGTGCCAGCCGTAGGGGCTCTGGAACGGCTTGGACAGTTGCCCTTGCGGGGTCTTGGCCATCACGTCGCGGAACTCGGGCACCAGGGCGTTCGGGTCGATCCAGTTGAGGTCGCCACCGTTGAGGGCGGAACCCGGATCTTCCGAGTAGCTTTTCGCCAGTTCGGCAAAGTCTTCGCCGGCTTCGATGCGCTCGTAGAGCTTCTGGGCCAGGCGCTTGGTTTCTTCTTCGCTGCGAATCTCACTTGGCTTGATCAGGATGTGACGGACATGCACTTCGTCACGCATCTGATTGCCGCCGCCGCGTTTTTCCAACAGCTTCAGGATGATGAAACCGCCTGGAGTGCGGGCTGGCTGGGTGATATCGCCCACTGCCATGGCGCTCAGTTCGCGGTCGAACGGAGGGGGCAGTTGAGCGGCTTTACGCCAGCCCATGTCGCCGCCTTCCAGGGCGTTGTCGCTACCCGAGCGGGCGATGGCCAGTTGAGCGAAGTCGGCGCCTTGCTTGAGCTGCTGATAGATGTCCATGGCCTGGCGCGCGGCGCTCTGAATCGCTTCGGAGTTGGCGCTTTCCGGGGTTGGAATCAGGATATTGGCCAGGTGCAGCTCTTCGGACAGCTGCATCTTGCCCAGGTCGGAGGCGAGGAAGTTCTTCACTTCCTGCTCGGAGACCTGAATGCGTTCGGCAACACGGCGCTGGCGCACACGGCTGATGATCATCTCGCGGCGGATCTGTTCACGGGCGTCCTGATAGGACAGGCCATCACGAGCCAGGGCGGCACGGAACTGATCGGGGGTCATGTTGTTGCGTTGGGCGATGGTGCCGACGGCCTGGTTCAGCTCTTCATCGGTAATGCGGATGCCGGAGCGTTCGCCGATCTGCAGTTGCAGGTTTTCGACGATCAGGCGTTCCAGTACCTGCTGGTTCAGAACATCGGCGGGAGGCATGCCGCCGCCGCGCTTGGCGATGGTTTGCTGAACTTCGTGAACCCGTTGGTCCAGCTGGCTCTGCATGACCACGTCGTTATCGACGATGGCCACCACTTTGTCGATGGGTTGTACCGCGGCGCTCGCCGCGGTACCCAGGAACAACGCGCCCAGCATCAGCGGGCGCAGACAATCAGAAAGCTTGGTCTTCACGTTCACGGTAACCTTGAATGCCTTTGTCGAGGAAGCTCTCTACCTTGGCGCCGGTCAGGCCGCCGAGTCCTTTCAGGACGATTTGCAGGAAGATGCCATGGTCGCCTTTCTCGTTCTGCGGGGCGTCTTGACTGAATTCGTCATACTTGACCCAGTAACGGTTGATCAGGCGCAGTTTCCAGCAGCAGTTGTCGTATTCGAAACCACCGAAGGCATCGAGGGTACGGTTGCGGTTGTAGTCGTACTGCCAGCGGCTGATCAGGTTCCATTGCGGCACGATCGGCCAGATCACCGAGAAGTCGTGCTGCTTGATCTTGTAATAGTCCTTCACGTAGCCAGGAGTGCCTGGGGTGCCGTAGTCACCGCCACCCACCGACCATTTACCCGTGGACTGGTCATAACGAACCAGGTCGTTGCGATAACGATAACCGGCGTTGATGACCTTGTTCGGGTTGTCTTCCGGCTGGTAGTGGAACATTGCACTGCCGGAGCGAGGGCTGTGGCTGTCCGGATCCCAGTTGTAGTCGGCAGTGGTACGCCAGTCGCGGTTCCAGCGGTACTCGTATTCCAGCGCATAAGGCGAAACATTGGAGTGTGCGTCATCGCGGGTCTTCGCATCGATACCCGGCAACTGGACTTCGCGGTCCTTGAAGTACAAGGCCTGGCCGACACTGATGCGCTGACGTTCAAAGCCGTTTTCTTCGATCCAGCGGTTGGTGACGCCGAGAGACAGTTTGTTCTCGTCGCCTACACGGTCGGAGCCGGTGAAACGGTTATCACGGAACAGCGACGAGTAGTTGAAAGTAGACTCGCTGGTATCGAATACCGGGATGTCGCTCTGGTCTTTCTCCGGTACATAGAGATAGTACAGGCGCGGTTCCAGGGTCTGACGGTAGTTCTTGCCGAACCATTGGGTGTTGCGGTCGAAGTACAGGCCGCTGTCGATGCTGGCGATAGGCACGCCACGGTTCTGGTTGCTGCTGTAAGTACCATTCAGGCGATCTTGTTCTGCAGTTTGTGCAGCGACCTGGCTCTTGCCGATACTATCCAGATCCAGATCGTACTGGGTGTACTGATACTTGAGGGACGGCTTCAGGAAGCCATAGGTCCAGTTAAGCGGAAGGCTTACAGACGGTGCAAGATTCAGGCGATTGCCATTGGCACGTGCCAGACCTTGAATGTTGCGGTCGAGTCGCGGTGCACCGACACCATTCTCATCAAAAAACGTACCGTTCTGCAGGTCGCGATCAAACCGAACAATTTCAGTTTCATACTTGAAGTCCAACCCGCCCGGATGCTGCGGCAAGAAACCATTCAAGGTGATTTGCGGCAGACGGTTGTAAGGCGTGATGTTGGAAACCGTGGCCAGTTCATAAGCCTGGGCATTGAGGCGTGCAGTATAGGTATCACCGCGGTAGGTCACTGCACCCTGCTGGTTGATGTAATCACGGCTTTCCACGCCGATCTGATCAGTCTGCAGATCCTGGAAGTAGTACGGATCGCTGATCTTGGTGTAGTCGACCTCGGTCATCAGACGCGAATCAAGCCCGCCCTTGTGCTGCCAGTTGTACATGTAGCGGGTTTTTTCGTAGTCCGACTGCAGCTTGCGGTCGTCGTTTTCGTCGTTGAGGTACGCCGCGCCGAACTGACCTTCGCTGGACTTGGTCAGGTAGCGGAATTCGCCTTCCATCAACAGGCCGCGCTTGCTCATGTAGCGAGGGTACAACGTGGCGTCGTAGTTCGGCGCCAGGTTGAAGTAGTACGGTGTGACCAGCATGAAGCCGGTATCGCTGCCGCTGCCGATGGTCGGCGGCAGGAAGCCGGACTGGCGACGGTCGTCGATCGGGAAATAGATGTACGGCGTGTACAGGACCGGAATGTCCTTGACGCGCAAGGTCACGTTGGTCGCGGTGCCGAAGCCGGTCGCCGGGTTCAGGGTGATGTTGTTGCCCTTGAGCTGCCAGGCATTGCTGCTCGGTTCGCACGTGGTGTACGTGCCGTCCTTGAGGCGGATGATCGCGTTCTCGGCGCGCTTGGCGTACAGCGCGTTACCGCGGATGCGCGATTTGTGCATCACGTACTCGGCGTTGTCGACCTTGGCTTCACCCGTGTCCAGTTGCACGTCGGCATGATCGCCGACCAGCAGGGCGCCGTTGTCGCGCAGGCGGACGTTGCCGCTCAGTTCGCCACGGTTCTCGGCCTGGTACAGGTTGGCCTCGTCGGCCTCGACCTGCATGCTGCCCTGGCGCATGACCACGTCACCGGCCAGGGTAGCGATCTGCTGCTCCTGCTGGTAACGCGAAGCCTTGGCGCCGATAAAGGTCGGGGCGTCACTTTTATTCGTCTTGTCATTCATGCCAGGACGAATCGGTTCGATATAAGCACCAGCGCAGTAAGGACCGGTCTCGGCCAACTGGGCGGCGGTCAGCTTCTCGCGCGGAACCCAGTCGAGGTGACTGTAGTCTTCGCTGCGGGACTTCAGGCCGCGGCCCTTGGCCTCGGTAACCAGCATCGGCTTGGCGCCGGTGTCTTCGCTGGTTTCGCCGCCTTCGGCCGATGTAGCGGTGCTCGAACTGACTGCACTCGCGTCATGCACGGGGCGCGGAGGCAGTTGAGCGGCGCTGGTTTTCGGCGCGCAGTCCCAGCCGCCCGAAGCAGAGACTGAGCAGTCATACTGTTCTGCGGCGACCACGAACGAAGTGGCTAGGGGTTGCAGGGCCAGCAGACTGCCGGTAACCAACAACGGAAATTTTTTACGAAACGCGGGGGATTTCAATGCCATCTTATTAGTCCGGGCTTCCTGCGTGCCATCTGCCCGCGGTGTGGGCCGCACGCCTCTCGATGGTCTGAAAAAGATGCTGGATAATAAAGCATGACCCGCTTGACGGCTAGCGCCGTCGGAGACCCTTGCAATGCCTGACCAAGATGTACGCTTGCAACACCTGAAAGTTTGGCTCGATGAGCAGTTGTCGATTGTTTATGCCTCCAACGGATGGGGCCCCGTGCCCCCGGCCACATTGACCGCGGCCAGCAGCGACGCGAGTTTCCGGCGGTATTTCCGCTGGGAAGGCGAAGGCCGCAGCTTTGTGGTGATGGATGCTCCACCGCCCCAGGAAAACTGCAAACCCTTCGTGGATATCGCCCATCTGTTGGCAAAATCCGCAACCAATGTGCCGAAAATTTATGCAGAAGATTTGTCGCGCGGCTTTCTTTTGCTCAATGACCTGGGCAACAAAACCTATCTGGACGTGATCGACGGCGAAAATGCCGATGCCCTGTTCAAGGATGCGCTGCAAACCTTGCTGGCTTTCCAGCAGTTGCCGATGGATGCGCCATTGCCCAGTTATGACGTTGCTTTGCTGCGCCGAGAGCTGGAACTGTTCCCAGAGTGGTACGTGGGACGCGAGCTGGGCGTCGAGCTGAATGAGCGCCAGCGCGGCCAATGGCAGCGGGTCAGCGAGCTGTTGATCGAAAGCGCCCTGGCCCAGCCCAAGGTGCTGGTGCATCGTGACTATATGCCGCGCAACCTGATGCTCAGCGAGCCCAATCCGGGCGTGCTGGATTTCCAGGACGCGGTCTACGGCCCGGTGACCTATGACGTCACCTGCCTGTTCAAGGATGCCTTTCTCAGTTGGCCCGAAGCGCGGGTGCGCGGCTGGCTGGAGGACTACTGGCAGCAAGCGTCCCGGCTCGGGATCGCGGTACAGCCCGATTTCGAGGATTTCCTGCGCGCCAGCGACCTGATGGGCGTACAACGCCATCTCAAGGTGATCGGGATCTTCGCGCGGATCTGCCACCGCGACGGCAAGCCCCGCTACCTGGGCGACGTGCAGCGTTTCTTCGCTTATATAGAAGCCGTCGTGGCTCGTCGGCCGGAGCTGGCGGAGTTGGGTGAGCTGTTGGCCAGCCTGCGTCAACCGGTCGGAGCCTGTGTATGAAGGCAATGATTCTGGCCGCGGGCAAGGGCGAACGGATGCGCCCCTTGACCCTGACCACCCCCAAGCCATTGATCCGCGCCGCCGGTGTGCCGCTGATCGAGTATCACCTGCGGGCACTGGCCCGGGCGGGCTTTACCGAGATCGTCATCAACCACGCCTGGCTGGGGCAGCAGATCGAAGACCACCTGGGCGATGGTTCGCGCTTCGGCCTGAGCATCCGCTATTCGCCGGAGGGCGAGCCGCTGGAAACCGGCGGCGGTATCTTCCGCGCCTTGCCGTTGCTGGGCGACGAGCCCTTTGTGGTGGTCAACGGCGATGTCTGGACCGATTACGATTTCCGCTTGTTGAACCGTCCGCTGGACGCGCTGGCGCACCTGGTGCTGGTGGATAACCCGGCTCACCACACCGCCGGGGATTTCATCCTCAGCGATGCCCGGGTGCGGGACGCCGAGCCGGGCGCGCAGACCCTGACTTACAGCGGGATCGCGGTGTTGCACCCGGACCTGTTCCAGGGCTGCACACCGGGTGCGTTCAAACTGGCGCCCCTGCTGCGCAAGGCCATGGCCGATGGACAGGTCAGCGGCGAGCGTTTGCAGGGGCACTGGGTCGATGTCGGCACCCATGAGCGCCTGGCGGAAGTCGAAACCTTGTTAGAAGCGAGTCACTGATATGTTGTGGCCAGGGACTCTGATCGGAGCCGGGGCTGGCTTTGCCATAGCCAGTATCCCGGGGGCCATGCTGGGAGCGTTGCTGGGACAGGCGCTGGACCGGCGCCTGCAACTGCATAGCTGGGCCCAGGTGCGTGAGCGTCTGGGCGGTCGACCGGCGCTGCGCAACGATGAACTGCTGTTCGTACTCTTGGGGCGGTTGGCGAAAAGTGATGGCCGGGTGGTCGATGGGCATATCCAGCAGGCGCGTCTGGAAATGCGCTCGCTGGATATGAGTGAAGTCGCGCAGCGCCGCGCCATTGCCGCGTTCAATCGGGGCAAGTCGGGTAACGACCGGTTGCGGGGCTACCTGCGACGCCTGGCGGCGCAGCCTCATGCCGCCGAGGGTGTATTGCGCGCATGCTGGCGGATGGTCTGGGCCGATGGCCGGGCCAGCCCCGCCGAGCGTGAGCTGATCCAGCTCTGGGGCAAGTGGCTGGGCTGGACTGTGCAGCAGGTGCAGGCGTTGGCGGCGGACTATGAGCCGAGCAAAAAACCGTTGGCCAACAGCAGTGGCACTTATCAGGACGCATTGCGCCTGCTGGGTGTCTCGGCGACCAGCGAACCCTCGCAGATCAAGCGCGCCTACCGGCGCCTGCTCAGCCGCCATCACCCGGACAAGATTGCCGGCAGCGGCGCAAGTCCGTTGCAGGTGCGGGAAGCCACGGAGAAAACCCGCGAGCTGCACAGCGCTTACGCGCTGATCCGCGAGCGTCGGGATTTTCGTTAGAGAGACTCGTTAGAAGGAAATGCCTCGCGTTCGGCTCCACCCCTGTCAAAACAGGAGCGGGGCCGAGCGTGGCGGAGTTCAGTCTTGCGCGGGTTGCGGGCTCAGCCAGCCGCGTACGCGTCTGAACAGCTGTTCGTTTTCAGCCGTGCTGTTGCCCGGC
Organism: Pseudomonas sp. SBT1-2; assembly: GCF_028640875.1. Taxonomy (NCBI): domain Bacteria; kingdom Pseudomonadati; phylum Pseudomonadota; class Gammaproteobacteria; order Pseudomonadales; family Pseudomonadaceae; genus Pseudomonas; species Pseudomonas sp. SBT1-2. The sequence goes on from NZ_JAQZAA010000061.1 coordinate 69,954, forward strand.
AGGGCATTGAGCGAGATCTGGGTGAAGTTGGCGTTCTTCAGGCGCTTGCTCGCTTGCAGGCGTTCCAGGGCGCTCTTACGAGCCTGCGCGTTGTCCTTGTAGACAAAGTCGGCGGTCGCCAGCTTCAGGGTCGGGGTCAGTTCCGCCAGTCCGGGCTTGCCGATGGACGGAGTCTGGGCAGCCACCAGCACCAGTTTCTGAATCTCCGGCGGCTGTTTTTCGCTCAGGTAGCGTGTGGCCCAGTAGGCGCCGCTGCCATGACCCAGCAGCACAATGCTACGGGCGTTCTGCTGCTGGGCGTAGGTTACCGCGGCGTCGATACGGGCAAAGATTCGCTCGGCATCGGCCTTGGCCTGTTCTTCGCTGCTCTCCACCACCGCGCGATCGGCAATCTCGGCTTCGCCACCGGCGGCCTGTTCGATCGGCTTGGGTGCTGCCGTGGCGGCATCTTTGCTGCTAGTGTCGGCGGTCGCGGGCGCAGGTTCGGCCTCGACGATGCGCGGTTGCGCCGCATCGCTCTGCAGGTCGGGCAAGGTCAGGCTCAGGCTGCTCCAGTCGGCGTCCGGCAATCTGTTGCGCAAAGGGCCGATTGCTTGAGGCCAGTCGGCGGTTTCGCCTGCGCCGGGGATGATAATCACCGCGCCCTTGGGGTCGCTGCTGTTGGCCGGTTTCCACAGGGCCAGAAAGCTCTCGCTGCCGGCTTGCAGTGACTGTTGTTCGCCGGGCGGTATGACGCGTTCGAGGGCCGCGGCATCTTCCTGGCTACGCTCAAGGAGCGGCTGGCGCTCGGCCGGTTTTTCCACGGCAGCCTGTTCTGCCGGGGCGGGTTGCGGATCCTCGGCCTTGACCGAAAAGGCACAAGGCAGGATCAGCGACAGGCACAATGCAGGCAGTGCCGTGCGGTGGACAAGGGGCATCGGTTATTCCAGGCCAGAAGTAATCCCGGCAGCCTAATGGGTTGGTCAGTATTTGTCAGTGTGTGAGACTTCAGATGATGCGTTTTCGCTGCCTGCTGGTTATCGGCTGTATCTGCCTTCCCTTGATGGCCTGGGCGGTGCCTGCGCCGCATATCGCCCAGGCGCAGTGGAGCCCCGCGCAGCAGCAATGGCTGGAACAGCACCGGGAACTGCGGGTCGGCGTGGTGCTCCAGGCCCCCTACGCCCAGTACGACCGTCGGCTGCAACGCTTGTCTGGCGCCAATATCGAACTGATGCAGTGGCTGGCCCAGGCGATGAAGGTCGAGCTGAGTTGGCGCAACTTTGCCGATCAGGCGCAGCTGGAAGCGGCGGTACGCGCCGGTGAAGTCGATATGGCCCCGGGCTTGAGCCAGACCCCGGCCGGCTTGCGGCTCTGGCAGTTTTCCGATCCCTACATGCGTGTCCCGCAACTGGTGGTCGGCGAGCAGAAGGGCGCCGGCGCGGTGGAGCTGGAAAAGCTCGACAGCCAGACTCGCGTGGCGGTGCGCATGCCCAGCGCGGTGGCAGACTACCTGCGTGCGACTTACTCCAATCTCAATCTGCAGGGCGTGCCCCTGGAGCGCCAGGCCCTGCAATTGCTGCTCAGTCAGCAGGCGCGTTATGCGGTGATCGATGAGGCGCAGCTCAGTCGTTTGTCGGCGGAACCGGAATTCGCCGGCCTGGCGGTGGTGGGCGATATCGGCCTGCCGCAATTGCTGCGGGTGGCTACCCGGCGCGACTGGCCCGAGCTGGCGGACATCGTGCAACGCGCCTTGCACGGTATCGCCGCCAAGGACCTGGAACAGCTGCACAATCGTTGGCTGCAGCCCAAGTATCCGCGGCTGAGCGAGTCCCGCGGTTTCTGGCAGAACCTCAGCCTGTTGCTGGCCGTGCTGCTGTTGGCGAGCATGGCCATCGTGATCTGGCAGCGCCGCCAGCAACAGGCGCTCGAGCAGCGGTTGCTGACCACCCGCGAGGACCTGGCCCGGCGCGAGGCCAGTGAAGAAGCCTTGCGCCTGACCCAGTTTTCCATCGACCAGAGCACGGTGGGCATTCTCTGGGTCAACTGGGACAGCCATGTACGCTACGCCAACCGCGCGGCCGAAAGCATGCTGGGTTATGCGTCGGGGGCGGTGGTCGACCGGCCGTTGAGCGACTTCGAACCCAACCTGCACATGGACCGCTGGCTTGGCCTGTGGAAGCGCGCGCGTGCCAGCGAGGACGCGCCGCCCAGCTTCGAGACCCAGTGTGTCCGCGCCGACGGCAGCATCCTGCCGGCCGATGTGTCGCTGAGCTTTCTGCGCTTTCGCGATGGCGAGTACCTGGTGGTTTACCTCACTGACGTCACCGAGCGTCGTCGCGCCCTGGCCGCCCTGCAGGAAAGCGAAGCGCGGTTGCAGGGGATCGCCGCCAACGTACCGGGGCTAGTGTTCCGCCTGGAACGGGCGCCGGTGACCGGGCAGATCGATTTCGCCTACATCAGCGAAGGCAGCGAGAGCCTGGTGGGTTACTCCCCAGCGACCCTCAGCCACCGCGACATAGGGCTGCGCAGCCTGGTGCACCCGGAAGATCGGGCCAGTTACCACCAGACCCAGGACCATGCCCTGGACACCGACAGCGACTGGTCCTGGCAGGGGCGGATCCTGACCCGCCAGGGCGAACAGCGCTGGGCGGAAATCAAGGCCATCACCCGCCAGCTCGAGGACGGCGCCTATGTCTGGGACGGTATCGTCTGGGACATCAGCGAAAGCAAGCGCATCGAACTGGAACTGGCCAGCTCGCGCGAGCAACTGCGCGAGCTATCGGCGCACCTGGAAAGCGTGCGCGAAGAGGAAAAGGCTCGTATCGCCCGGGAAGTGCACGACGAGTTGGGGCAGATGCTCACGGTGCTCAAGCTGGAGACCTCGATGTGCGAGCTGGCCTACGCGCAACTCGATCCGGGGCTGCACGAACGCCTGAACAGTATGAAGCGCCTGATCGCCCAGCTGTTCCAGCTGGTGCGCGATGTGGCCACGGCCTTGCGCCCGCCGATTCTCGATGCCGGCATCGCCTCGGCCATCGAGTGGCAGGCGCGGCGTTTCGAGGCGCGCACGCAGATTCCTTGCCTGGTGCAGGTGCCCGACAACCTGCCGGTGCTCAGCGACGCCAAGGCCATCGGTCTGTTCCGCATCCTCCAGGAGGCGCTGACCAACGTGATGCGCCATGCACAGGCGCATACTGTCGAACTGACCCTGAGCCTCGAGCACAATCAGCTGTGCATGACCATCAGCGACGACGGCCAGGGTTTCGTAGTCGAGGCCGGGCGGCCGACGTCCTTCGGTCTGGTGGGCATGCGCGAGCGGGTGCTGATCATGGGCGGCAGCCTGACCCTGGACAGTCAGCTGGGCGAGGGCACCACCCTGAGCGTTACTGTGCCGCTGGACCTGTAGGCGCGAGCAGACTCGCCGCTGCAGAGATCATCACTAATAAGAAGAGGTACGAGCTGTGATCCGTGTACTGGTAGCCGAAGACCACACCATCGTTCGCGAAGGCATCAAGCAGTTGATCGGTCTGGCCAAGGACCTGACGGTGGTGGGGGAGGCGAGCAATGGCGAGCAGTTGCTGGAAACCCTGCGCCACGTGCCTTGCGAGGTGGTGCTGCTGGATATTTCCATGCCTGGCGTCAACGGCCTGGAGGCGATCCCGCGGATCCGCGCGCTGAACAATCCACCGGCGATCCTGGTGCTGTCGATGCACGACGAAGCACAGATGGCGGCCCGGGCGCTGAAAGTGGGAGCGGCCGGTTATGCCACCAAGGACAGCGACCCGGCGCTGCTGCTGACGGCGATTCGCAAGGTGGCGGCAGGCGGGCGTTATATCGACCCGGAACTGGCCGACCGGATGGTTTTCGAAGTCGGCCTGACGGATACCCGGCCCCTGCATTCCCTGCTGTCGGAGCGTGAGTTCTCCGTGTTCGAACGGCTGGCCCAGGGTGCCAACGTCAACGATATCGCCCAGCAGCTGGCCTTGAGCAGCAAGACCATCAGCACCCACAAGGCGCGGCTGATGCAGAAACTCAACATCACCTCCCTGGCCGAGCTGGTGAAGTATGCGATGGAGCACAAGCTGCTTTGAATGGATCTGTAGCCGCTGCCGCAGGCTGCGATCGACAGCGCAGCTGTCGCTAAACCTGGCCCTGGGGATTTTCAGCTCAATCGCGCTGCCTGGATCACGAGTGCTTCGCCCTCGATCGCAGCCTGCGGCAGCGGCTACACGTACCCATTTGCGACACGAAAACCGGCTTATAGCCATGATCGCCGTCAGGCGTGTGCCGGGACTTGTCCAATCGCGCCATCCTTGTAGGGGGATTCCTACAAGGAACCTTCCATCCGACTGAGGCCAATCTCTCATACCCCCCGATTTGCGCGGCTTGTGGCCTCCACTAGGCTTAGTCCACAGCCGTCAAAAAACAAAAGGTGTGGGTATGAGCGAGGTCGATTCAAGCGCTGGGGCGAGTGATGTACTGGTCAGTTTCCGTGGTGTGCAAAAGAGCTACGACGGCGAAAACCTGATCGTCAAAGACCTCAACCTGGAAATTCGCAAAGGCGAGTTCCTTACCCTGCTTGGGCCATCCGGCTCCGGCAAGACCACCAGCCTGATGATGCTGGCCGGCTTCGAGACCCCGACCGCCGGGGAAATCCAGCTGGCCGGGCGGGCGATCAACAACGTGCCGCCGCACAAGCGCGATATCGGCATGGTGTTCCAGAACTATGCGCTGTTCCCGCACATGACCGTGGCCGAGAACCTGGCGTTCCCGCTGTCGGTACGTGGCCTGAGCAAGACCGACATCAGCGAGCGGGTCAAACGCGTGCTGAACATGGTCCAGCTCGAATCCTTCGCCCAGCGTTATCCGGCGCAACTGTCCGGTGGCCAGCAGCAGCGGGTGGCCCTGGCCCGGGCGCTGGTGTTCGAGCCACAGCTGGTGCTGATGGACGAACCCCTCGGCGCGCTGGACAAACAGCTGCGCGAACACATGCAGATGGAAATCAAGCACCTGCACCAACGCCTCGGCGTGACCGTGGTCTACGTGACCCACGACCAGGGCGAAGCCCTGACCATGTCCGATCGGGTCGCGGTGTTCCACCAGGGCGAAATCCAGCAGATCGCCCCGCCACGCACCCTTTACGAAGAACCGAAGAACACCTTCGTCGCCAACTTCATCGGCGAGAACAACCGGCTCAACGGCCGCCTGCACAGCCACAGCGGCGACCGCTGCGTGGTCGAGCTGGGGCGTGGCGAGAAGGTCGAGGCGCTGGCGGTCAACGTCGGCAAGACCGGCGAGCCGGTGACCCTGTCGATTCGTCCGGAACGCGTGAGTCTCAACGGCTCCAGCGAAAGTTGTGTCAACCGCTTCTCAGGGAGGGTGGCGGAATTCATCTATCTGGGCGACCACGTCCGGGTTCGCCTGGAAGTCTGTGGCAAGACCGACTTCTTCGTGAAACAGCCGATTGCCGAGCTCGATCCTGCGCTCGCGGTGGGCGATGTGGTTCCGCTTGGCTGGCAGGTCGAGCACGTTCGCGCGCTCGACCCACTTCTAGAGGCGCATTGATCGCCCCCTTGCTTCACCAACCCTGCACGTGGAGAGAACAATAAATGTTGAGATCCCTGAAATTCACCGCTTTGACATTGGGCCTGATGGGCGCGGCGCACGCGATGGCGGCGGGCCCGGACCTGACCGTGGTGTCCTTTGGCGGGGCGAACAAGGCGGCTCAGGTCAAAGCCTTCTACGCCCCCTGGGAGGCGGCAGGCAACGGCAAGATCGTCGCTGGCGAATACAACGGTGAGATGGCCAAGGTCAAAGCCATGGTCGACACCAAGAGCGTGTCCTGGGACCTGGTGGAGGTCGAGTCGCCGGAGCTGTCCCGCGGTTGCGACGAAGATATGTTCGAGCAACTCGATCCCGAGCTGTTCGGCAAGGCCGAAGATTACGTCAAGGGCGCGATCCAGCCTTGCGGCGTAGGTTTCTTCGTCTGGTCGACTGTCCTGGCCTATAACGCCGACAAGCTGAAGACCGCGCCGACCAGTTGGGCGGATTTCTGGGACACCAAGAAATTCCCGGGCAAGCGCGGCCTGCGCAAGGGTGCCAAGTACACCTTGGAATTCGCCCTGATGGCCGACGGCGTGGCGCCCAAGGATGTGTACAAGGTGCTGGCTGGCAAGGACGGTCAGGATCGCGCCTTCAAGAAGCTCGATGAGCTCAAGCCAAGCATTCAGTGGTGGGAAGCCGGCGCCCAGCCGCCGCAGTACCTGGCTTCCGGTGACGTGGTCATGAGCTCGGCCTACAACGGCCGGATCGCCGCGGTACAGAAGGAAAGCAACCTGAAGGTCGTGTGGAACGGCGGTATCTACGACTTCGACGCCTGGGCCATTCCGAAGGGCCTGGACAAGACCCGCGCGGAAGCTGCGAAGAAATTCATCGCCTTCTCGGTGCAGCCGCAGCAGCAGAAGACCTACTCGGAAAACATCGCCTACGGTCCGGCCAACACCCAGGCAGTCCCGCTGCTGGCCAAGGACATCCTGAAAGACATGCCGACCACCCCGGAAAACATCGCCAATCAGGTGCAGATCGACGTCAGCTTCTGGGCTGACAACGGCGAGCAACTGGAGCAGCGTTTCAACTCGTGGGCGGCCAAGTAAGGCGTCATGCATGGGCGGCGTCACCTGTGGGTGACGCCGTTACCGTTTAAAGATTTGCGGAGTTCGTCATGGCCATTAGCGTTCCCCTGAACGAGGTCACCAGCCCCAGCCTCAAGCAGCGCCTGGCGCGTGCCGAGCGGGTCAACCGCTGGAAGGCACAAGCCTTGATCGCGCCTCTGGTGCTGTTCCTGCTGCTGGTGTTTCTCGTGCCTATCGCAGCGCTGCTGTACAAGAGCGTCGGCAACCCGGAAGTGGTCGAAGGCATGCCGCGTACCGTGGTCGCCGTGGCCGGTTGGGACGGACGCGGCCTGCCGGCCGAACCGGTGTACAAGGCACTGAGCGAAGACCTGGCCGAAGCGCGCAAGCAGCAAACCCTGGGCGACCTGTCCAAGCGCCTGAACATGGAGTTGGCCGGCTATCGCAGCCTGCTGACCAAAACCGCACGTGCCTTGCCGTTCAAGGAGGAGCCGGCTTCCTATAAGGAAGCGCTGGAAGCCATCGACGAGCGCTGGGGCGACCCGGCCTATTGGCAGGCGGTACGCCGCAACACCAGCAGCCTGACCCCGTTCTACCTGCTGGCCGCCGTCGACCATCGGATCGACGACCTGGGGGAGATCGCCCCGGCGACCCCTGACCAGGCCATCTACCTGGATATCTTCGCCCGGACCTTCTGGATGGGCCTGGTGATTACCGGCATCTGCCTGGTGCTGGCTTACCCCCTGGCGTACCTGCTGGTCAACCTGCCGGCGCGCCAGAGCAACCTGCTGATGATTCTGGTGTTGCTGCCGTTCTGGACGTCGATCCTGGTGCGTGTGGCGGCGTGGATCGTGCTGCTGCAATCGGGTGGCCTGATCAACAGTGCGCTGATGGCCATAGGGGTGATCGACAAGCCGCTGGAGCTGGTGTTCAACCGCACCGGGGTCTACATCTCCATGGTGCACATCCTGCTGCCGTTCATGATCCTGCCGATCTACAGCGTGATGAAAGGCATCTCGCCGACCTATATGCGCGCGGCGATTTCCCTTGGCTGCCATCCGTTCGCCAGTTTCTGGCGGGTGTATTTCCCTCAAACCTATGCCGGCGTCGGCGCCGGCTGCCTGCTGGTGTTCATCCTTGCCATCGGCTACTACATCACCCCGGCGCTGCTGGGCAGCCCGAACGACCAGATGGTCAGCTACTTCGTCGCCTTCTACACCAACACCAGCATCAACTGGGGCATGGCGACCGCGCTGGGCGGCCTGCTGCTGTTGGCGACCATCGTGCTGTATCTGATTTACAGCTGGCTGGTGGGCGCCAGTCGCCTGCGCCTGAGCTAAGGAGAGAATCGAAATGCTGAGCCCTTACATGTCGCCCGTCGAGCGGGTCTGGTTCTACAGCTTGCGGATTCTCTGCGGCTTGATCCTGTTGTTCCTGATCCTGCCGGTGCTGGTGATCATTCCGCTGTCGTTCAACTCGGGCAGCTTCCTGGTGTACCCGCTGCAAGGCTTCTCGCTGCAGTGGTATCACGACTTCTTCGGCTCGGCGGAATGGATGCGTGCCCTGAAGAACAGCATCATCGTCGCCCCGGCGGCCACGGTACTGGCCATGGTCTTCGGCACGCTGGCGGCGATCGGCCTGACCCGCGGCGACTTCCCCGGCAAGGCACTGGTGATGGCGCTGGTGATTTCGCCGATGGTGGTGCCGGTGGTGATCATCGGCGTGGCCAGCTACCTGTTCTTCGCGCCCCTGGGCATGGGTAACAGTTTCTTCTCGCTGATCATCGTCCACGCCGTGCTGGGTGTGCCTTTCGTGATCATCACAGTCTCGGCCACCTTGCAGGGCTTCAACCAGAACCTGGTACGGGCCGCGGCCAGCCTCGGCGCTTCGCCGCTGACGGCGTTCCGCCGGGTGACCCTGCCGTTGATCGCGCCGGGGGTGATCAGCGGCGCGTTGTTCGCCTTTGCCACCTCGTTCGATGAAGTGGTGGTCACGCTGTTCCTCGCCGGCCCCGAGCAAGCTACCTTGCCCCGGCAGATGTTCAGCGGCATCCGCGAAAACCTCAGCCCGACCATCGCCGCCGCGGCAACGCTGCTGATCGCCTTCTCGGTGATTCTGCTGCTGACCCTGGAATGGCTGCGTGGCCGCAGCGAAAAACTGCGTACAGCACCGGTCTGATCGCCACGGACAGATCGCTCCCGCACCGACCGTGGGAGCGATCTGTTACGGCATTCATTGGCTGAATGGCAGACAACCCCGAATCCCCAGCTACTCTTGTGCCAGCTTCCCCCCTTTATAAGAGGCCGCGCACATGAGTCTTTCCTCTTTCAAAATCGCCCACAAACTGCTCACCGGTTCTGCCGCCATCGAGCAACTGTCCACCGAACTGAGCCGCCTGGATGTCGATAACCCGCTGATCGTCACCGATGCCGCTCTGGTCAAGTCCGGCACCGTGGAACTGGCGTTAGCGCAGCTGGGTGGGCGTGACTACGAGATTTTCGACCGGGTGCTGCCCGACCCGGAAATCGCCATCGTCGAAGACTGCATGCAGGTTTACCGCGAAGGCGGGCACGACGGGCTGATCGGCCTGGGCGGCGGCAGTGCCATCGATATCGCCAAAAGTGTCGCGGCCTACGCCGGTTATCACGGGGCGCTGGAAGACCTGTTCGGTATCGACCAGGTGCCGCGCAAGGGGCCGCCGCTGATCGCCATCCCCACCACAGCCGGCACCGGCTCCGAAGTCACCAATGTGGCGATTCTCTCGGACAAGGTCGCGCAGCTGAAAAAGGGCATTGTCAGCGACTATCTGTTGCCGGATGTGGCGCTGGTCAGCCCGCAGATGACCCTGACTTGCCCGCGCAGTGTCACCGCCGCCAGCGGTGTCGATGCCTTGGTGCACGCCATCGAGTCCTACCTGTCGCTCAACGCCTCGCCCATCACCGACTCCCTGGCCATTGGCGCCATCCGGCTGATCGTCCAGGCGCTGCCCAAGGCCTACGCCAATCCTGCCCACCTCCAGGCCCGTGAAGATATGGCCACCGCCAGCCTGATGGCCGGTATGGCTTTCGGCAACGCCGGGGTCGGCGCGGTGCACGCGTTGGCGTATCCACTGGGCGGGCGCTTCAACATCGGCCATGGCGTCAGCAATGCCTTGCTGCTGCCGTACGTCATGACCTGGAACAAGATGGCCTGTGTCGAGCGCATGCAGGATATCGCCGAGGCCATGGGGGTGAAGACCGCTCATCTGAGTGCAGCCCAGGCTGCCGACAAGGCCGTCGAGGCCATGACCCAGCTCTGCGCCGCGGTGGAGATTCCAGCGGGGCTGCGCAGCTTCGGGGTGCCGGAGGAGGCTATTCCGTCCATGGCGGTAGAGGCCGCGGGGATCGAGCGCCTGATGCGCAACAACCCGCGCAAGCTGAGCCCGGGCGACATAGAGAAGATCTATCGCGCGGCTTACTGATCATCGCAGTCACGGTGCGCGCGCCAAAGCATGAGGTATACAATGCGCGCCACCGTGATTCTGCTCAAAAAGGTGCGTCATGCAGCCCTTCGCAATTGCTCCGTCGATCCTCTCCGCCGATTTCGCCCGCCTGGGCGAGGAAGTGGACAATGTTCTCGCCGCTGGCGCCGATATCGTGCACTTCGATGTCATGGACAACCATTACGTACCCAACCTGACCATCGGCCCGATGGTCTGCGCTGCCCTGCGTAAGTACGGCATCACCGCGCCGATCGACGCCCACCTGATGGTGAGCCCGGTGGACCGGATCATCGGCGACTTCATCGAGGCCGGTGCGACCTATATCACCTTCCACCCGGAAGCCACGCTGCACGTCGACCGCTCCCTGCAGATGATCCGCGAAGGCGGCTGCAAGGCCGGCCTGGTATTCAACCCGGCCACCCCGCTGGACGTACTCAAGTACGTCATGGATAAGGTCGACATGGTCCTGCTGATGAGCGTCAACCCGGGTTTTGGCGGCCAGAAGTTCATTCCGGGCACCCTCGACAAGCTGCGTGAGGCCCGTGCCCTGATCGACGCTTCCGGTCGCGATATCCGCCTGGAAATCGACGGCGGGGTGAATGTGAACAACATCCGCGAAATCGCTGCCGCGGGTGCCGATACCTTCGTGGCGGGCTCGGCGATCTTCAATGCGCCGAACTACCAGGATGTGATCGAGAAGATGCGCGCCGAACTGGCGCTGGCGCGTCCATGAGCGGTTTCGAGCAGCTGTTCCCGGGGCGTCTGCCACGACTGGTGATGTTCGACCTGGATGGCACCCTGGTCGATTCGGTTCCCGACCTCGCGGCGGCCGTGGACGACATGCTGCTCAAACTGGGGCGTCCGCCCGCCGGTATCGAATCGGTGCGTGAGTGGGTCGGCAATGGCGCGCAAATGCTGGTGCGCCGGGCCCTGGCCAACGACATCGCGGCGCAGGGTGTCGACGATGTCGAGGCCGAGCGCGGGCTGGAGCTGTTCAACAGCGCCTATGAGGATGGCCACGAACTGACCGTGGTCTATCCTGGCGTGCGCGACACCCTCAAATGGCTGCACAAGCAGGGCGTCGAAATGGCGCTGATCACCAACAAGCCGGAGCGTTTTGTCGCGCCCCTGCTGGATCAGATGAAGATCGGCCGTTATTTCCGCTGGATCATCGGTGGAGATACCCTGCCACAGAAGAAGCCCGACCCGGCCGCCCTGTTTTTCGTCATGAAAATGGCCAGTATCCCGGCCTCGCAATCGCTGTTCGTCGGTGACTCGCGCAGCGACGTACAGGCGGCGAAAGCTGCGGGTGTGAAGTGCGTGGCATTGAGCTATGGCTACAACCACGGACGGCCGATTGCCGAGGAAATGCCGGCCCTGGTGATCGACGATCTGCGCCAGCTAATTCCCGGTTGCCTGGATCCGGCCGCTGAGATAACGTTGCCCGACGCTGTTCAATCCCCTCCTGGAAACGCCATCGTGGTGGTTACTCGCAAACTCTGGATGAAAGTCATCAAGGCCCTGGCCCGCTGGCGTTGGCGCGCCTGACTTGTTCCTGGCCGGTCTTCCGGCGCGTTTGCATACCTGACTGTCAGAACCTCAAGCCACGAGGCACCCCATGATCCGCGAAGAATTCCTGCGTTTGGCCGCTGCCGGCTACAACCGCATCCCGCTTGCCCGCGAAACCCTGGCCGACTTCGACACGCCGCTGTCGATCTACCTGAAACTGGCCGACCAGCCCAACTCCTACCTCCTGGAGTCGGTGCAGGGCGGCGAGAAGTGGGGCCGTTACTCGATCATCGGCTTGCCCTGCCGCACCGTGCTGCGGGTGCATGACCACCATGTCAGCATCACCGTCGATGGCGTCGAGACCGAAAGTCATGACGTGGCCGATCCGCTGGCGTTCGTCGAAGAATTCAAGGCGCGTTACCAGGTGCCGACCATCGCGGGCCTGCCGCGTTTCAACGGTGGCCTGGTCGGTTATTTCGGCTACGACTGTGTGCGTTATGTGGAGAAGCGTCTGGGCAAGTGCCCGAACCCGGATCCGATTGGCGTACCGGACATTCTGCTGATGGTCTCCGACGCCGTGGTGGTGTTCGATAACCTCGCCGGCAAGATGCACGCCATCGTCCTCGCCGACCCGTCCCAGGACAATGCTTTCGAGCAAGGCCAGGCGCGCCTGCAGGCGTTGCTGGAGAAGCTGCGCCAGCCCACCACCCCACGTCCTGGCCTGGATTTCAGCAAGCAGCAGGCGTCCGACCCGGTGTTCCGCTCCAGTTTCACCCAGGGTGACTACGAGCGTGCCGTCGATACCATCAAGGAGTACATCCTGGCGGGCGACTGCATGCAGGTGGTGCCGTCGCAGCGCATGTCCATCGACTTCAAGGCGGCGCCGATCGACCTGTATCGCGCATTGCGTTGCTTCAACCCGACGCCTTACATGTATTTCTTCAACTTCGGCGACTTCCATGTGGTCGGCAGTTCGCCGGAAGTGCTGGTGCGGGTCGAAGACAACCTGATCACCGTTCGCCCGATCGCCGGTACTCGCCCACGCGGTGCCAACGAAGAGGCGGACCAGGCGCTGGAGAAGGACCTGTTGTCCGACGACAAGGAAATCGCCGAACACCTGATGCTGATCGACCTGGGGCGCAACGACACCGGGCGGGTTTCCGAGATCGGTTCGGTGAAGCTCACCGAGAAGATGGTAATCGAGCGTTATTCCAACGTGATGCACATTGTCTCCAACGTCACGGGCCAGTTGAAGGCCGGACTGACCGCGATGGATGCGCTGCGGGCGATTCTGCCGGCGGGTACCTTGTCCGGCGCGCCGAAGATCCGCGCGATGGAAATCATCGACGAGCTGGAGCCGGTCAAGCGCGGTGTGTATGGCGGGGCCGTGGGTTATTTCGCCTGGAACGGCAACATGGACACCGCCATCGCCATTCGTACGGCGGTGATCAAGGACGGCGAACTGCATGTGCAGGCCGGTGGCGGCATAGTCGCCGACTCGGTGCCGGCGCTGGAATGGGAAGAAACCCTGAACAAGCGTCGCGCCATGTTCCGCGCGGTGGCCTTGGCCGAGCAAACGCCCGATAGCTGAGTCGGGAAACGAGCCATAAAAAAACGCTGCCTCCTCACGGGGGCAGCGTTTTTTATGGCCTGCGGTTTAGAAGTCGAGACTGACCCCGACGTTGATGCCTTGCTGGGTGAAGTCATCGTCCTTGCGGATGTTGTAGCTGGCACGCAGGGCCAGGTCCTGGGTGAGCTTGTGGCTGACCCCGAGGTTCAGGCGGTTCAGGTTGGTCTGCGGGGTATAGCCTTCGAGGGTGTAGTTGTTGTCCGGCAGGCTGTTGAGGGCCATGGTCAGCTTCTGGGTATCGTCCTCGTATTCCTTTTCGTGGGCGATTTCGCCGAACACCTGGGTTTGCTGGGTGATCTGATACTTGCCTTGCAGGCCGATGCCCAAACGCCGTGAGGTGCGTTTCTGGTCATCGAAGGTCAGGGCGGTGGAGTCGCTGCCGTCCTCGGAGTAACCGTCGACCTTGGCCCGCGCGTAGTCGGCGCTGATGAACGGCGACAGGTGCCACGGGCTGCTGGCCTGCTGCGCGATGTCGTAGCCCAGGCGAGCGCTGAAGGCCAGGATGTCGCCGCTGGTGTCGCCTTTTTCCCCGCGCTCGTTGGGGCCCAGGTCGAATTTGCGCTTGAGGTTGTCGTAGTCCAGGTGTCCGGCGGTAGCCGCCGCGTCGGCCCACCAGCGGTTTTGCTGGTACTGGACGAAGGCGGTGCCCAGGTAGGTGTTGAGCTTGTAGTCCGAATCGTTGCTGCCCGCTTCGAGCTTCTGCCGATAGGCGCCGGCCAGCACGCCCACTCGCCAGGCCTCGTCGAGCCGGTAGCTACCACCGATGTTCAGGTTGAAGCCGTTGCCGTCGGCACTGGCGCCGCTGCGCTGGCTGTCGAAGTCCTGATGCTGGCCACCCGCGGCGACAATCGCCCGCCATTGACCCACGCCCTGCCAGTTTTCCCAATCGGCCTGCCATTGGTTGCGCAACTCATCCTGGTGCGCACGCAGGGTGCCCTGGGCCATTTCCGGGAGCAGGGTTATTTCCCAGGGCGCTGCCAGCAGGGAGTAAGCGTAATCGGCGATCAGCCGCTGGCCGGCTTCGGTGGGGTGGACCGAGTCGTTATAGATCAACTTGCTCGGGTCAGGTGTGGCGCTGTGAATGCCATAGCGGGCGTTTTCCGTACAGCCATTGCCACTGAAGCAGGTGGCGGTGAGATTCTGATCGGTGGCCAGGCCGAACTGTGCCGGGTTGGCGAAGCTTTCCTTCAAGAGCACGGGAATATTGAGGGGAATGACTTCGGCATCGACCGTCTGTAGTTGCCGCACCAACTCGGTGTTGAACTGGGCGCTGAGTTGGGAGGTGAACCCTTGCAACGGGCTGCCGTTGATTGCCGGGGTCAGGCCGATATCCGGTAGCAGCCAGACCATGATGTAGCGGGCGCCGGCCTGTTGCAGGGTCTGCACGCTGTCGACCAGGCGACCAGCTGCTGCATTGGCCTGGTCGAGGCTGGTGACGCGGCCCTGGAGGAAGTCGTTGCCGCCGCCCGACAGGTAGTACAGGGCATTCGGGTCGGCGCGCAAATGGTTGGCCACCAGATAACCCGGGCGGCTACGGCTGCCGGCGGTCGAGGTGGTGGTAATCGAATCGAGAATCTGGTCGGTGCGATAACCGCCGACCGCCCAGTTGTTGCCGTCAGGCAGGCCTTCGCTGGCGCGGGTGGCCGAGGTCGAGGCGGCGAGCTGGTC
>NZ_JAQZAA010000062.1:0-66102 GCF_028640875.1 Pseudomonas sp. SBT1-2
GTCTCCATGCGTTTGCCGCAGTCACGACAGCCAACACGTCTGAGCAAAACGCTGAGGCGCACTGCACGGCCGAGAATGGGCAAATCACGAACGACTCGCTCGCAATACTCGTGAGTGGTTGAACAGGGCTTTTGGCATCCACCACAGGAAGGGAATCGGGTGGTGTGGGGCGTCAGATCGATCTGTAGGGCATCGCCATCAGGCTTGATCGTGACGACAGAAAAGCCCTCCCAAAAAGGAAGGAAAGTATTAATATCGTGCATAAGAACGCCGGTTTTTTAGATGTGTTTGCTCGCACGAACATCATCAATCAAATCGGCGTTCTTGTTTCTGTGTTTCCCGGAATTCCGTGAAGAACCATAAAAAAGGCCGCTGCAAGGCAGCGGCCGAAGGAAGACGTTAGATCAAGGAGCAACAAATCAACGTCAGTGAACACCCGGTGAAGATCTGAATATCGTTGCTTCAAACCTTCTGAATCCTCTTGCCCCAAGGTGGCGTGATCACACCTCTGGGCGACTCTGCGTGGCTGTTTGCCGTGAGAGCGAGGCCAGAATAAGGGCTGGCCGCTCAATGAAAAATAGCGATTGTGGACAAGGACTGTTACAGCCTGGGCAATAGTAGTGCACGCCGTGCGGACATGCCCTGCAAGTGCGCAATCCATCCACCTGATACCCGTCCATCCAGCCCGTCGATGCACCGCGCAAAGGCCCGGCTGGCGGGGGCATTCATCCTTTCGAACGACAGCGCGAATACCTCCTTGGTGCGCTTATCGCTCCCGTGCCCCGGCAGTAGGGTGAGGCCTTCTGTCACTCACCGGGGAAGACGCATGACAAAAACAACAATGCGCGCCATCTTCACACCGCGGACGCTGGCCGTCGCGGTGGCCTTGGGGGGCTGCGCCCAGGCGCAGGCCGTTTCATTCAACATCGGGGAGATCGAGGGGCAGTTCGATTCTTCGCTGTCCATCGGCGCCAGCTGGGGCATGCGCGATGCCGACAAGGACCTGGTGGGTGTCTCCAACGGCGGTCGCGGGCAGTCCTCCACTGGCGACGACGGGCGCCTGAACTTCAAGAAGGGCGAGACCTTCTCGAAGATCTTCAAGGGCATCCACGACCTTGAATTGAAATACGGCGACACCGGCGTCTTCGTCCGGGGCAAATACTGGTACGACTTCGAACTCAAGGACGAAGACCGCGAGTTCAAGCCCATCAGCGACCACAACCGCAAGGAGGGCGCCAAGTCGTCCGGCGGGCAGATCCTCGACGCCTTCATCTATCACAACTATTCCATCGCCGACCTGCCGGGCACCGTGCGCGCCGGCAAGCAGGTGGTCAGCTGGGGCGAGAGCACCTTCATCGGCAACTCGATCAACAGCATCAACCCGATCGACGTGTCCGCTTTCCGTCGTCCTGGCGCGGAGATCAAGGAAGGCCTGATCCCGGTGAACATGCTGTTCGCTTCCCAGGGCCTGACCGACCAGTTGACCGTGGAAGGTTTCTATCAGCTGGAGTGGGACCAGACCGTGGTCGACAACTGCGGCACCTTCTTCGGCAACGACGTGGTGGCGGACGGCTGCACCACGGGATACACCGTCGGCAGCCCGGCGATCCGGCCGCTGCAACCGATTGCCGCGGCGTTCGGCCAGGGCTTCACCGTGGCCCCCGAAGGCGTGGTGATCGGCCGCGCCGGCGACCGCGATGCCCGCGACTCCGGGCAGTGGGGCACCGCTTTGCGCTGGCTGGGCGACGACACCGAGTACGGCCTGTACTTCATGAACTACCACGCCCGCACCCCGACGGTCGGCACCATCACCGCCGGGAGCAGCACCCTGGCGAGCATCCCGGGGATCGTCAGCAGCGCCAACAGGATCGCTCCGGGCACCGGTTCGGCCCTGGCCCAGAGCGTGATGCTCGGGCGCGGCCAGTACTACCTCGAATACCCGGAAGACATCCGCCTGTACGGCGCCAGCTTCTCCACCACGCTGCCCACCGGCACCGCCTGGACCGGCGAGATCAGCTACCGGCCCAACGCCCCGGTGCAGGTCAACACCAACGACTTGACCCTGGCCCTGGTCAACCCGATCGCCGGTGGCCTGGCGTCGCCGGTGCGGACCTCGGCGGGGGCCGACAACACCGGTTATCGGCGCAAGGAAATCACCCAGGTCCAGAGCACCCTGACCCAGTTCTTCGATCAGGTGCTGGGCGCCGACCGCCTGACCCTGGTGGGCGAGGCGGCCATCGTGCATGTCGGTGGCCTGGAGTCGAAAAGCCAGCTGCGCTACGGCCGCGACTCGGTCTACGGCCAGTACGGTTTCGGCGGCGATACCGACGGTTTCGTCACGGCCACGTCCTGGGGTTATCGCGCCCGGGCGATCCTCGACTACAACAACCTGATCGCCGGGATCAACCTCAAGCCCAACCTGTCCTGGTCCCACGACGTCAACGGCTACGGGCCCAACGGCCTGTTCAACGAAGGCGCCAAGGCGGTGAGCCTCGGGGTCGATGCCGACTACCGCAACACCTATACCGCCAGCCTCAGTTACACCGACTTTTTCGGCGGCGACTACAACACCCTCAAAGACCGCGACTTCCTCGCGTTGAGCTTTGGCGTGAACTTCTGACCCGACCCAGGAAGGACAACTTTATGCGCAAGACGATTTTGCAATGCGGTGCCCTGGCCTTGACCCTGCTGGCGGCCAACGTGATGGCGGCGGTCACCCCGCAGGAAGCGGACAAGCTCGGCACCAGCCTGACCCCGCTCGGTGCCCAGAAGGCCGGCAATGCCGACGGCTCGATCCCGGCCTGGACCGGCGGCATCGGCAAGAACGCCGGGGCGGTGGACGCCAAGGGCTTCCTCGCCGACCCGTTCGCCAGCGAAAAGCCGCTGTTCACCATCACCGCGGCGACTGTCGACAAGTACAAGGACAAGCTCTCCGACGGCCAGGTGGCGATGTTCAAGCGCTACCCGGAAACCTACAAGATCCCGGTCTACCCGACCCATCGCACGGTCGGCCTGCCGGCGGACATCTACGAGTCGGCCAAGCGCAGCGCGCTGAATGTCACCTCGATCAACGAAGGCAACGGCCTGGCCAACTTCACCGGCAACCGCTACTACGCCTTCCCGATTCCGAATAACGGCGTGGAAGTGCTGTGGAACCACACCACCCGTTATCGCGGCGGCAACCTGCGCCGGATCATCACCCAGGCCACGCCACAGACCAACGGCAGCTACACGCCGATCCGCTTCGAGGAAGAGGTGGCGGTGCCGCAGCAGATCCCCGACCTGGACCCGGAAAAAGGCGCCAACGTGCTGACCTTCTTCAAGCAGGCGGTGACCGCTCCGGCGCGCCTGGCCGGTAACGTGCTGCTGGTGCACGAAACCCTCGACCAGGTGAAGGAGCCGCGCCTGGCGTGGATCTACAACGCCGGCCAGCGCCGGGTGCGCCGCGCCCCGCAAGTGGCCTACGACGGGCCGGGCACCGCCGCCGACGGCCTGCGCACCTCGGACAACTTCGACATGTTCTCCGGCGCGCCGGACCGCTACGACTGGAAGCTGGTGGGCAAGAAGGAGATGTACATCCCCTACAACAGCTACAAGCTGGATTCGCCGAGCCTCAAGTACGACGACATCATCAAGGCCGGGCATATCAACCAGGACCTGACCCGCTACGAGCTGCACCGGGTCTGGGAGGTGATCGGCACGGTCAAGCCCAGCGAGCGGCATATCTACGCCAAGCGCCACATGTACATCGACGAAGACAGCTGGCAGGTGGCGCTGGTGGATCACTACGACGGTCGCGGCCAGCTGTGGCGGGTGGCCGAAGGGCATGCGCAGTTCTATTACAACGCCCAGGTGCCGGCCTACACCCTCGAAGCGCTGTACGACATCATCGCCGGGCGCTACATCGCCCTGGGGATGAAGAACGAAGAGAAGCACAGCTTCGAGTTCGGCTTCGCCGCCAAGGCCGCCGACTACACCCCGGCCGCCCTGCGCGCAGCCGGCGTGCGGTAAGGCCCGGGATACAAACGATGGCAAAAGGCGACCGATCGGTCGCCTTTTTTATGGGCGCGGATCAGCGCGCTGAATACTTCTCAACAAGCACCGGCGACAAGGCTAGGGTGAGGGCACGCAGGCTAAAACTATAAAAAAGGCACGCCGCAATGACCGCCATGACCCCCTGTCCTGGATTCCTGCCCCGTTTGTCCTCCCACCACCTGTCCCGCAGCCGTCTGAGTGCCCCGCTCCTGGCATCGCCGGCGCGGGTGAAGCTGCTCTGTGCGCCGGCCGGCAGCGGCAAGACGGCCCTGCTCGCCGAGTGCCTGTTGCAGGCGCCGGCCGCATGCCGGGTGTGCTGGTTGCCCCAGGCCGGGGCGGCGCAGACACCGCTGCAACTGTGCGGCGAGCTGGCGCGGGCGCTGGGCCTGGCCGCGGCGGACGAGGCTGCGGTGCTGGAGCATCTGGCGCAGGTGCAGGCCCCGACCTGGCTGTTCCTCGACGACTACTGCCGGGTCGCCGCGCCGCAGCTGGACTTGCTGCTCGACCGCCTGCTGGCGATCGGCAACCCGGCGCTGACCTGGTGGCTGGGCGGCCGCCGCCGGCCGCAATGCAACTGGCCGCGGCTGCTGCTCGACGACCAGCTCCACGAATGCACGGGCCCCGAGCTGGCATTCACCCAGGAGGACATCGAGCGACTGCTGCAGCAACTGCCGCAACCTTTGTCGATCCATACCGCCAGCCGGATTTTCCAGCGCAGTGCCGGCTGGTGCGCCGGGGTGCGCATCGCCCTGCTCGAAGGCAGCGACCTGGCGGCCGCGCCGTGCCGGCAGGGGCGGCCCAATACCCTGCTGGAATACCTGGAGCACGAACTGTTCAGCGTGTTGCCGGCGGAACTGTCCGAGGTCTGGCATGTGCTGGCGCACCTGCCGCGTTTCAATGCCGCGTTGTGCGAGCACCTGTTCGGCGCCGGGGAGGGCGCCCAGTATCTGCGGGCGTTGCAGGAGCTGGGCTGCTTCATCGAACCCTGGGACCCTGCGCCGGAGTGGCTGCAAGTGTTCGCCCCCCTGGCCCGGCTGATGCGTGACGAGCCCTGGCCGGCGGGACGCTCCTGGCATCGCCGCGCCTGCCAGTGGTTCGCTGCGCAGGAGGACTGGCAGGTGGCGTTCGAGCAGGCGTTGCTGGCGCAGGAATACGAAGTGGCGGTCAGCCTGTTGCAGCACTTCAGTTTCGAGCAGCTGTTCGAGCAGCAGAACGTGGTGTTGCTGTTGCGTCTGCATGAACAGCAGGGCGACGAACTGCTGCTCGGCAGCCCGCAACTGGTGGGGCTGTTGACGGCGGCCTTGCTGTTCGCCGGGCGTTTCGATCAGGCGCAATCCTGCGTGGCGCAGATGGCGCGTTTCGCGCCGCAGTCGACGGCCTCAGGGCAGAAGCAACTGGTAGCGCGCTGGCAGGCGCAGCAAGGGTGGCTGTTGCATCTGCAAGGGTTGATGGAACCGGCGCGGATGCATTTTCTCGAGGCGCTGACCGAACTGCCGGCCCATGCCTGGCCGACCCGCCTGCTGTGCCTTTCGGGCCTGACCCAGCAGGCCTTGCTCCGGGGCGAGCTGGAGGTGGCGCAGATGCTCAACCGCGAGGCGCTGTGCCTGGCCCGGGCCCAGCATTCATTGGTGTTCGAAGCGCTGCTGGAGCTGGACCATGCGCAGTTGCTGGAGCAGCGCGGGGCGCCCCACAGGGCGCAGAGCCTGCTGGACGAGGTGCAGCTATTATTGAGTCGTCAGGCTTATCGGGTCGGCCCGCTGCTGGGGCGGATCGCCTTGCGTCGCGGGCGCCTGGCCTTGCGTCAGGGCCAGGCGGAACAGGCTGCCGGGCATTTCCAGGACGGGCTCGAGCTCTGTCTGCTCAGCCATGACAAACGCGCCTTGTACGGGTTTCTCGGCCAGGCGTTTCTGGCCGCCAACCAGGGCGACTACGCCCATGCCTTTGTGCGCCTGCGCGATGCCGAGCGGCTGATGCAGCAACGGCAGATTCCCGACACCGTGTACCGCGCCGTGCTGCTGCAGGTCAGCAGCGTGTTCTGGTTGCAGCAGGGCCGGCCGGAACTGGCCCAGGAGGCCTTGAGCCGGGTGCTGCGTCACTACCGCGGGCCGCAGGCGCGTCAGGCGCCACCGGCCAGCCTCGAGCTGATTCCGCGTATCGAATACCTGCTGGTACTGGCCGAGGTGTACCTGCAGCGCGCCGAGGCGCCTGTGGCAAGTTTGCAGCGCCTGCTCGAACAGGCCCGGCAACGGGGCATGTTGTGCCTGCAAACCGAGTTGCAGCTGGCCCTGGCGGAGGTGGCTTTTCTGCTGGGGGACCGGGCGTTGTCCACCCGTGCCTTGCAGGAGGGGCTGGCGCTCGGTGCGCGCTGCAACCTGCACCAGGCACTGCATGAATTGCGTTTGCGTCAGCCGCGGATGTTTGAAGTCCAGCAAGTGGCTGAACCCGAAGAAGTGCCGCTGCCGGCGGCAGGGGAGAGCCCGCTGAGCCAGCGGGAACTGGAAGTGCTGCAACTGATTGCCCTGGGCAGTTCCAACCAGCAGATCGCCGAGCAGCTGTTCATTTCCCTGCACACGGTGAAAACCCATGCGCGGCGTATTCATAGCAAGCTCGGGGTGGAGCGTCGCACTCAGGCAGTGGCCAAGGCCAAGACGTTGGGGTTGATGCTGTAGCCGCTGGCGGAGCCTGCGATCGGCGTGGGCGGCATTCCGATGTAGTCGTCGTAACAGAAGGCTTTGCGAATTATCGGAGGTACCGCGTCGTCAGAGGTAGCGACGGCTGCGCCGTCGATCGCAGCCTGCGGCAGCGGCTACAGGGGGCTTTAGGGTTGGTAGCCCATGCGCCAGCTCACCGCCTGGGATGCCGCCAGCAGGCGCTGCGCCGCCGGGCCGTTTTCGTCGGCGTGGAACAGCGAGGTCGGGCCGACCACCGTCAGCACGGCGGCGACCTTGCCGGTGGCGTCGAACACCGGGGCCGACAAGGCATCCACACCGGGCATCAGCAGGCCATGCACATGGTGCAGGCCGCGCTGGCGAATCTGCTCACACAGGGCGGCATACACCTGATCGTCCGCCAGCGCGTGAGGCGCGTGGGCCTTGAGTTCCTGCTCGCGCAAATCGACGGTCTCGCGGTTCGGCAGGTAGGCACCGAATACCAGCCCGGTGGACGAGCTGAGCAACGGCAGCACCGAACCCAGTTGCGTCACTACTGTCACCGCACGCACGGCCGGTTCGATATGCACCACGGTCGCGCCCTGGTTGCCCCATACCGCGAGAAAGCAGGTCTCGTTCAACTCATCCCGCAGCTCGGCCAGGGGCAGGGCGGCGACCTTCAATACGTCCATGCTGCCCAGCGCCGCCATGCCGACCCGCAAGGCCTCGCGGCCCAGGCCATAGTGGTTGGTGGCGGTGTTCTGTTCGGCGAAACCGCTGGCGATCAATGCCTGCAGATAACGGTGGACCTTGCTCGCCGGCATCTGCACGTGTTCGGCCAGGCGCGACAGCGAGGTGGCCGGCGACAGCTCGGCCAGCGCCTTGAGGATGTCGGTGCCGACCTCGGCCGAGCGGACTTTCTGTTTACCGTTGCTGTCGCTGGTGCTGCGCGGCTTTTCCATGGAGGCGGTGTGATCCCGGGACGAATGGGCGTCTTTATAGCTTGACGGTCAATACCAATCAAATTACGTTATCCGTAATTGGATTACGATAAAAATAACGCAGGCGTGCCGAGAGCTCTTCCCATGGAGTCGCTGGCCGCTGCCAACTCCACTTCCAGGAGGCTCCATGAACCTCGATTCCACGGCGTCCGGGCTGGCGTACCAGTCGGGCTTCGGCAACCAGTTTTCCAGCGAGGCCCTGCCAGGCGCCTTGCCCGTCGGCCAGAACTCCCCGCAAAAAGCTCCGTACGGTCTCTACACCGAACTCTTCTCCGGCACGGCCTTCACCATGGCCCGCAGCGAAGCGCGGCGCACCTGGATGTACCGCATCCAGCCGTCGGCCAACCACCCGGCCTTCGTCAAGCTGGACCGCCAGCTGGCGGGCGGGCCGCTGGGCGAAATCACCCCCAACCGGCTGCGCTGGAACCCGTTGGATATCCCCAGCGAGCCCACCGATTTCATCGACGGCCTGGTGAACATGGTCGCCAACTCGGCGGCGCAGAAACCGGCCGGGATCAGCATCTACACCTACCGCGCCAACCGCTCCATGGAGCGCGTGTTCTTCAACGCCGACGGCGAGTTGCTGCTGGTGCCCGAACAGGGCCGCCTGCGTATCGCCACCGAGCTTGGGGTACTGGAAGTCGAGCCGCTGGAGATCGCGGTATTGCCCCGCGGCCTGAAATTCCGCGTCGAACTGCTCGACCCGCAGGCCCGTGGCTATATAGCCGAAAACCACGGCGCGCCCCTGCGCCTGCCCGACCTGGGGCCGATCGGCAGCAACGGCCTGGCCAACCCGCGGGACTTCCTGACCCCGGTCGCCCATTACGAAGACCTCAAGCAGCCGACCACCCTGGTGCAGAAGTTCCTCGGCGAGCTGTGGGGCTGCGAGCTGGATCATTCGCCGCTGAACGTGGTGGCCTGGCACGGCAACAACGTGCCGTACAAATATGACCTGCGCCGTTTCAACACCATCGGCACCGTCAGCTTCGACCACCCGGACCCGTCGATTTTCACCGTGCTGACCTCGCCCACCAGCGTGCACGGCCTGGCCAACCTCGACTTCGTGATCTTCCCGCCGCGCTGGATGGTGGCCGAGAACACCTTCCGGCCGCCGTGGTTCCACCGCAACCTGATGAACGAATACATGGGCTTGATCCAGGGCGCCTACGATGCCAAGGCCGAAGGTTTCGTGCCCGGCGGCGCTTCGCTGCACAGCTGCATGAGCGCCCACGGCCCGGATGGCGAAAGCTGCACCAAGGCCATCAACGCCGAGCTGCAACCGGCGAAGATCGACAACACCATGGCCTTCATGTTCGAGACCAGCCAGGTGCTGCGTCCGAGCCAGTTCGCCCTGGAGTGCCGGCAATTGCAGAACGACTACGATGCTTGCTGGGCCTCGCTGCCCGCCACCTTCAACCCGAATCGGAAATAACCCATGAATCAGCCAACCATCACCCGCAGCTGGGTTGCCTCCGCCAACGACCACGCCGACTTCCCGTTGCAGAACCTGCCGCTGGGGGTGTTCAGCCACAAGGGGTCGGCGCCACGCAGCGGCGTGGCCATCGGCGAGCACATCTTCGACCTGGAAGCGGCGCTCGACGCCGGGCTGTTCGAGGGCCCGGCCAATGCCGCGGTGGAAGCCACCCGTGGCGGCCAGTTGAATGCCTTTTTCGAACTGGGCCGCCCGGCCCGAGTCGCCCTGCGCGAACGCCTGCTGGAGTTGCTCGGCGAAGGCAGCAGCCTGCGCGGCAAGGTCGAGGCCCTGGGGGCGAAGCTGCTGCCCCTGGCCGCCGATTGCCAGATGCACCTGCCGGCGAAGATCACCGACTACACCGACTTCTACGTCGGCATCGAGCATGCGCAGAACGTCGGCAAGCTGTTCCGCCCGGACAACCCGCTGCTGCCAAACTACAAGTACGTGCCGATCGGTTACCACGGCCGCGCGTCCACCATCCGCCCTTCCGGTGCCGAGGTACGCCGGCCGAAAGGCCAGACCCTGCCCGCCGGTCAGAGCGAGCCGACTTTCGGCCCATGCGCGCGGCTGGACTACGAGCTGGAACTGGGCATCTGGATCGGCCAGGGCAATGAAATAGGCGAGCCGATCGCCATTGGCGACGCCGCCGAGCACATTGCCGGTTTCTGCTTGCTCAACGACTGGTCGGCGCGGGATATCCAGGCCTGGGAATACCAGCCGCTGGGCCCGTTCCTGTCGAAAAGCTTCATCACCAGCATCTCGCCGTGGGTGGTGACGGCCGAAGCCCTGGAGCCGTTCCGCCGTGCCCAGACGCCACGTCCCGAAGGCGACCCGCAGCCACTGCCGTACCTGCTGGACAAGCGCGACCAGGCCGCCGGTGGTTTCGACATCGAGCTGGAAGTGCTGCTGCTCACCGAAGCCATGCGCGAGCAAGGCCTGCCGGCCCACCGCCTGACCCTGAGCAACACCCAGTACATGTACTGGACCGTGGCGCAGATGGTCGCCCACCACAGCGTCAACGGCTGCCAGCTGCAGGCCGGCGACCTGTTCGGTTCGGGCACCTTGTCGGGCCCGCAAAGCAGTCAGTTCGGCAGCCTGCTGGAGATCACCGAAGGCGGCAAGAAGCCGATCGAGCTGGCTTCCGGCGAAGTGCGCAAGTTCCTCGAGGACGGCGACGAAATCATCCTGCGCGGCCGCTGCCGCCGCGAGGGTTTCGCCTCCATCGGTTTCGGCGAATGCCGCGGCAAAATCCTGCCTGCCCGTTAAGAAGAGGTGCGCGTCATGGAGCTCTATACCTACTACCGCTCGACCGCCTCCTACCGGGTGCGCATCGCCCTGGCGCTCAAGGGCCTGGATTACCAGGCGCTGCCGGTCAACCTGCTGGTCCCCGCCGGCGGTGCCAACCGCCAGCCGGAATACCTGCGGATCAACCCGCAAGGCCGCGTGCCGGCCTTGCGCACCGATGACGGCGAGCTGCTGATCCAGTCGCTGGCCATCATCGAGTACCTGGAGGAACGTTATCCACAGGTGCTGCTGCTCTCCCAGGAGCTGGCGGCCCGCGCCCACGAGCGGGCAGTGGCGTTGCTGATCGGCTGCGATATCCATCCGCTGCACAACTCCAGCACGCAGAACCTGTTGCGCCAGTGGGGCTACGACGAGGCCCGGGTGCTGGAGTGGATCGGCCACTGGATCAGCAATGGCCTGGCGGCGGTCGAGCAGTTGATCGGCGAGCAGGGTTATTGCTTCGGCGAGCAACCGGGGCTGGCCGACACCTTCCTGATTCCCCAGCTGTACGCGGCCGAGCGTTTCAAGGTGCCATTGGACGCCTACCCGCGGATTCGCCGGGTCGCCGCCCTGGCCGCCGAACACCCGGCGTTCCAGAAGGCCCATCCGGCCAACCAGCCCGATACGCCTGCCTGACCTCTATTGCCGCTGCCACGGCCTGTGGCAGCCGCAATAGAAGATATGCCCGTAGGTGCAAGCCTGCTCCCGCACCTGAAGACGTACACAAGACCGATCATTGCCGCCCAAGAGCAATGACGGTCTGCCGGCTCCCATAACCATAAAAACCAGCAGGTACCTTGCGATGCACAATCAGATTGCCAGCTTCCGGGAGGCGCTCGACGCCCGTCCCGTGTCGCGTTATCAGTGGTTGCTTCTTCTGCTTCTGGCCCTGTTGCTGGTCACCGATGGCTACGACGCCCAGGTGCTGGGTTATGTGGTGCCGGCCCTGGCCCAGGACTGGGGCCTGGAGAAAGCCGCGTTCGGTCCGGTGTTCAGTGCCAACCTGCTGGGCCTGACCCTGGGCTCGCTGGCGGTGACGCCGCTGGCGGACCGTTTTGGCGTGCGGCGGATCCTGCTGGCCTGCGTGCTGATCTACGCCAGCCTCACGGTGATGATGGTGTTCGCCGATTCGCTGAACAGCCTGATGGTCGCGCGTTTTATCTGCGGCATCGGCATGGGCGGGGCGATGCCCAGCGCCATGGCGTTGATGTCGGAATATTCGCCGCCGCGCCTGCGCACCCTGATGGTGACCCTGGCCGCCTGTGGTTTCTCCTTCGGTGGCGCGGCCGGCGGTTTTGTCGCCGCGGGCTTCATCGACAGCTTCGGCTGGCAGGCGGTGTTCCTCGCCGGCGGTGTCACGCCGTTGCTGCTGTTCCCGTTCCTGGTCTGGTTCCTCCCTGAGTCGCTGCCGCGCCTGCTGCGCGATCAGCCGCCTTATGCCCGCCTGCGCAAGGTTACCGCGCGCATGTTGCCGGACTGGCAGCCACCGGCCGCCTCGGCCGCGCAGAACCAGGCCGAGCAGGGCAGCAAGCTCACGGTGATCGAGTTGTTCCGCCACGGTTATGCGCGTCCGACGCTGCTGATCTGGTCGACCTTTTTCGTCAGCCTGATCCTGCTGTATTTCATGATCAGCTGGTTGCCGTCGCTGCTGCTGGAAAGTGGCCTTGGCTTGAACGAGGCGAACCTGGTGACCTCGATGTTCCTGTTCGCCGGTACCCTGGGGGCGATCTGCATGGCCTGGTTCGCCGACCGCCTGCAACGCAAGGTGCGGCTGCTCTCGGCGGTGCTGGCCGGCGCGGCGCTGTGCACCCTTCTGTTGGGCCTGAACCACGACAACCCGCGCTACCTGGTGGCCTTCGTCTTCGCCGCCGGCTTCTGCATCATTGGCGGCCAACTGACCCTCAACGCCTTCGCCAGCAACTTCTACCCGGCCCATGTCCGCGCCACCGGCACCGGCTGGGCCCTGGGCGTCGGCCGCTTCGGCTCGATCCTCGGCCCGCTGTTCGGCAGCCTGCTGCTGGCGATGCACATCCCGGTGCAGCAGATCTTTTTCTTCTGCGCGATTCCGGCGGTGATTGCGGCGTTGCTGATCATCCAGGTGCGTTCGCCGTCCGAGGCTTCTTCGGCAGGCGCGGGGCCTGCCCCGGAACTGCAGGCGCCGCTCAAACCCTGAACGAGCGCGGGCTCAGCGTGCCAGATGCTTGATCATCGGCACGCAGGCCAGGGTCAGGCCCCGGGGCGACTGGTACTGGGCAATCCGTTCGCCGACGAAGCCGCAGTGGCGATAGAAGTCCGCAGCGTTCAGGGTCGAGTCCAGGGCCAGGTGCGGCAGGCCGGCCTGCCGCGCCAGTTGTTCGAGGTAGTTCATCATCTGCCGGCCGATCCCGCGGCCCATGTACGCCGGATCGACAAACACCGCATCGACCTGCCCCGACTCGAGGTCGAGCATGCCGCTGGCGGCGATCTGGTCGTCGATGACGGCTACGTGCCCGGTCTTCTCCAGGACTTCGACGAAGTAGTCCCCCAGGTTGCCGGCGGTCCAGACCTGCAGGTCCGCGGCGGGGTAATGGCCGCTGCACTGGTGGTTGATGGCTTGGTTGCGAATGACGAAGACGCGTTGCGCGTCGTCGCCATGAGCTTTTCTGATCAGCATGCTGTGCCCATTCCCTGGTGTGAGCCGAGCATCCTGGCAGAGCCCGGACGGGGCTGTCATGCCGCCCTGGCCTGGATCAGCAGCAGCCCCCAGCCGGTCAGCAGCGTGCCGTCCGCCCGGAGCAAGGGTTGTGTGGCCGTGCGCAGTTCGCTCTTCATCAAGGCGCGATTGGCGGGTGTCAGGCGATCCAGGTCGTAGGTTTCTCCCAACGAGTCCCAGAGCTCCTCGAAGGTGGGCGTCCACTCAAGGTCCAGTTCCTCGAATTGCAGTGAGCTGAAGTGGTGGTCCAACAGCGCCCGCCATCCACTCTGTGACTGAGTACGGGGATCCACCAGGGGCAGGGGACGGAGCTGGTCGCGCCGGGCGGCGGCGCGGAAGGCCTGCACGTAGTGCTGGCCCGGCTCGCCCAACAGAAAGGCCCGGCCGACGATGGCCGAGAGTTGCCCGCCCTTGGCCAGGACCCGATGGATTTCCTCCAGCACCTGTTCGATATCGCTCATCAGCATCAGGGCCAGGTGCGAGACCACGGCATCGACGCTGCCGGTGGCCATCGACAGGCACTGGGCCCGCTCATTGAGCAGCACGCTGCGGTTCGCGAGGCGGGTGTGTGCCGCTTGCAGTTCGGTGGCGCTCATGTCCACGCCGATCAACCGCGCTTCGGGATATTCCCTGGCCAGCAGATCCAGGAGGAAACCGTCGCCGCAGCCCAGGTCCAGCACCCGCGCGCGAGGCTGAGCGGTGGCGAGCGTGGCCGCCAGCATCTCGTAGGAAGAACCGCGCCCTGGCAGGATCAGTCCGGAAAAGGCCGGCGGCGTGGTGCCGGGGCGACGCTGGTGAAAGTCCTGAAGAAAGCGTTCGGCGCTGTTCATGCTGTTCATCCTTGAAGCAAACGGAGAGTCGTTGCCGGGCATTGTGGCATGGAGGCAGAGCGCCCCGTCAGTGCACGATGGTATTGGGCGGCAGATGGCCCAGGCGTTCGGTCAGGCGCAGGCGCTGGATCGGGTCTTCGCTGAGCAGCAGGGCGTGCTCCAGGTCGAAGCGTTCGGCGTTGGGGCAGTCCAGGTGCTGGTAGAGGCTGGCGCGGGCCAGGTAGTCGGAGGCGCTGCCATTGCCCAGTTCCAGGACCCGCTCGGCGTCGATCAGCGCATTGAGGTGGTCGTCGTGGCTCAGGTGCAACTGGCGCAGGTTGCGCGACAGGCGCTGGAGCATCTGCTGCGGGCTGGCGGTGGCCAAGTGCTCGGCGGCCAGCTTGATGTTCGGCCCGTACTGGCGTTCCAGCAGTTCACGGCAGTCGTTGGGGTACAGGCGGCGCCCGCCGCAGGGATCGAGCAGGTGATCGGCGCCGGGCACGCGCAATAGAAAGTGCCCGGGGAAATTGACCCCGACCATGGGGATTTCCAGGCGCCGCGCCAGCTCCAGGGCGATCAGCCCCAGCGCCAGCGGTTGCCCGCGCCGGGTGTGCAGCACCTTGTCCAGCAGCGCCGCCTGTGGCCGCAGCGGCAGGAACTCGTCCTGCTGGAAGCCCAGGTCGTTCATGCGCCGCAGCAGCGGCTGGCCCAGTTCGCTGACCGGCAGCAGCGGCAAGCCGGAGCTGACCCGCTGTTGCAGCTCCTTGAAATCCTGCAGCAACTGCTCGGTCGATACCTCGGTGTCGTGTTCGGCAGCGATCCACAGTGCCGCCTCGAAAAGGGCGGGCGGGGACTGTTGCAGGCAGGCGAAAAAAGCTTGACGCGGGTTCATCGAAATCTCCGGCGAATGCCTCGTTTTAGCCCCGTCGCGGGCGTTCGTCCAGTGCCGTACACATGCCGTAGCAGGTTATTTCCTAAAGCCTGAAAAGGTGTCCGGCTTATTCCCGCGCACTCCAGCAATTTTCATGCACAAGCCTATACTGGCGACTACAAGAAGTGATTCGGGAGCCCGACGATGTTCGCTCTCATGCAAAGCACTCGCCTTGAATCGCTGCACCTGAGCGTTGACTCGGCCACCGGGTTGAAGGCGGTGATTGCCATTCATAGCAGCCGCCTGGGGCCTGCCCTGGGAGGCTGTCGTTACCTTGCCTACCCCGACGACGAAAGTGCCGTGGTCGATGCCGTGCGCCTGGCCCAGGGCATGAGCTACAAGGCCGCCCTGGCCGGCTTGCCACATGGCGGCGGCAAGGCCGTCATCATCCGTCCGCCCCATGTCGAAAGCCGCGCCGCGCTGTTCGAAGCCTTCGGCCGTTGCGTCGAGCAACTCGATGGCCGCTACATCACCGCCATCGACAGCGGCACCTCGGTCGCCGACATGGACTGCATCGCGCAAACCACCCAGCACGTCACCAGCACCACCGCCTCCGGCGACCCGGCACCGCATGCCGCCATGGGCGTGTTCGCCGGCATTCGCGCCACCGCCATGGCTCGCCTGGGCAGCGACAACCTCGAAGGTTTGCGGGTCGCGATCCAGGGCCTGGGCAATGTCGGCTTCGCCCTCGCCGAACAACTGCATGCCGCGGGTGCCGAGTTGCTGGTCAGCGACATCGATTCCGGCAAGGTGCAACTGGCCATGGAGCAACTGGGCGCCCACCCGATCGCCAACGAAGCCTTGCTCAGCACCCCGTGCGACATCCTCGCGCCCTGCGGGCTGGGCGGCGTGCTCAACAGCCACAGCGTGGCGCAACTGCGCTGCTCGGCGGTGGCCGGCTCGGCCAACAACCAGCTGACCAACCTGCAGGTCGCCGACCAGCTGGAAAACCGCGGCATCCTCTACGCGCCGGATTACGTGATCAACGCCGGCGGGCTGATCTACGTTTCGCTCAAGCATCGCGGTGAAGACCTGGCGACCATCACCGCCCACCTGTCGAAGATCAGCCAGCGGCTCACCGAAGTCTTCGCCCACGCCCAGGCTGAAAAGCGCTCCCCGGCGCGGGTGGCCGACGACTTGGCGGAGCGCGTGCTGTACCGCTAGGGGCGAAGGCCTTACCCGGCCATTGCGTCCTGTAGGCCCCGCGCCACAAGCGCGAGGCGCAACAACTGCACGCTGACCCGGCGTGCCAGGAGCCATGTGATGCCTCACAAGGTTGCACTTCCCTATACCCGCTATTTGTCCCCGGACGGCCAGTTGCTCGGCGACCTGCCGGCCTGGGCCGACGACTTCAATCTGCTGACCCGGCTCTACCGGCAGATGGTCCTGACCCGCCTGTTCGACCAGAAAGCCGTGGCCCTGCAACGCACCGGACGCATCGGCACCTACGCGCCGACCCTCGGCCAGGAAGCCATTGGCGTGGCCATCGGCAGCCTGATGCGACCCGAAGATGTGCTGGTGCCCTATTACCGCGACACCGCCGTGCAGCTGATGCGCGGGGTGCGCATGGAGGAAATCCTGCTGTACTGGGGCGGCGACGAGCGCGGCAGCGATTTCGTCGACCCGGCGGTGGCCGAGGACTTCCCGATCTGCGTGCCGATCGCCACCCAGGCCCTGCATGCCTGTGGTGTGGCCAGCGCATTCAAGATCCGTGGCGAGCACCGGGTGGTGGTGACCACCTGTGGCGATGGCGCCACCAGCAAGGGCGACTTCCTCGAAGCCCTCAACGTGGCGGGCACCTGGCAGTTGCCGGTGGTGTTCGTGGTCAACAACAACCAGTGGGCAATCTCGGTGCCACGGCGTATCCAGTGCGGCGCGCCGACCCTGGCGCAGAAGGCCATCGGCGCCGGCTTCCACGGCGAACAGGTCGATGGCAACGACATGCTCGCGGTGTACGACCGGGTGCAGGTGGCCCTGGAGCGTGCCCGGCACGGCAAGGGACCGGTGCTGCTGGAATGCCTGAGCTATCGCCTGGGCGACCACACCACCGCCGACGATGCCACACGCTATCGGGCCGCGGATGAGGTCAAGCAGGCCTGGCTGGAAGAACCGATCAAACGCCTGCAACGCTTCATGGTCGGGCAGGGCGTCTGGGAAGGCAACCGCGAGCAGGCGCTGATGGGGGAATGCCAGGCGCTGGTGCAGCGCGCTGTGGATAACTTCGAGGCGGCGGGCACCCAGGCCCCCGAGTCGGTACTGGACTACGTCTACGCGCAGTGGCCGGCGGCCCTGGCCGAGCAGCGCGAGATGTTCCTCGAACGGCTGGCGCGGCGTGCGGGAGGTGCGGACCATGAGTAACGGCACATTCAGCCTGCTGGAAGCGGTGAACCTGGCGCTGCACCGGGCCATGGCCGAGGACGAGAACGTGATTGTCCTGGGTGAGGACGTCGGAGTGAACGGCGGAGTGTTCCGCGCCACCCTGGGGCTGCGCGACAGTTTCGGCTTCAAGCGGGTGATCGACTCGCCACTGGCGGAAACCATGCTCGGCGGTCTGGTGATCGGCATGGCCGCCCAGGGCCTGAAGCCGGTGGTGGAAATCCAGTTCATGGGTTTTATCTACGCGACCATGGAGCACCTGGTGTCCCACGCCAGCCGCATGCGCAACCGCACCCGCGGGCGCATCACCTGCCCGATGGTGCTGCGCACGCCCATGGGCGCGGGCATTCGCGCACCGGAGCACCACAGCGAAAGCACCGAGGCGCTGTTCGCCCATATCCCGGGGCTGCGGGTGCTGGTGCCGTCCTCGCCGGCGCGGGCCTACGGGCTGCTGCTGGCGGCCATCGACGATCCCGATCCGGTGCTGTTCCTCGAGCCGACCCGGCTCTACCGCATGAACCCGCAACCGCTGGTGGACGACGGCAAACGGCTGCCGCTGGACAGTTGTTTCACCCTGCGCGAAGGCAGCGACATCACCCTGGTCAGCTGGGGCGCGAGCATTGTCGAGACCTTGCAGGCCGCCAACGCGCTGGCCGAGCAAGGCGTGTCGGCGGAGGTGATCGACGTCGCCAGCATCAAGCCGCTGGACCTCGACACCCTGGAAGCTTCGGTGCGCAAGACCGGGCGCTGCGTGATCGTGCACGAGGCGCCACGCACCTGCGGCGTCGGCGCGGAAATCGCCGCCAGCCTCTACGAGCGGGCGTTGCTGGAATTGCAGGCGCCGATTCTGCGGGTCACCGCGCCGGACATTCCACCGCCGCTGTATCGCCTGGAGTCGCTGTACATCCCCGGCGTCGAAGACATTCTTCACGCCTGCGACAGCACCCTGAACTTCGCCTGAGGAGGCTGCGATGAAATATTTCAAACTGCCCGATCTGGGCGAAGGCCTGCAGGAAGCGGAAATCGTCGAGTGGCACGTCAGGGCCGGCGATAGGGTCAAGGCCGATCAGTTGCTGGTGTCGGTGGAAACCGCCAAGGCCCTGGTGGACATTCCCGCGCCCTATGACGGGGTGGTGGCGAAAACCTACGGCGCGCCGGGCGACATCCTGCATGTCGGCGAACCCTTGCTCGGCTACGAAGGCGAGGCGGATGCCGGCACCGTGGTCGGGCGCCTCGAGGGGGGCGGGGCCAGTCAGGAAGATCGGTTTTTTGTCGGTGCCGCGCCCTCGACCCGCGAACACATGGCGGCCCGCGCCACGCCAGCGGTGCGCCAACTGGCCCGGCAACTGGGCGTGGACGTGAATGCCTTGAGCGGTTCGGCCAAGGACGGGCTGGTCACCCGCGGCGATGTGGAAAACGCCGCGCAGCAGGAACGCGAGCGGTTCGGCGGCGACCGGCTGCGCGGGGTACGCCGGAGCATGGCACTGAACATGGCCCGCTCCCATGCCGAGGTGGTGCCGGTGACGATTTACGGCGATGCCGACCTGCACCGCTGGGGCCAGGCCCGCGATCCGCTGATCCGCCTGGCCAAGGCGCTGGCGGCGGCCTGTGCGGTGGAACCGGTGCTCAACAGCGCGTTCGATGGCAAGACCCTGTCGATCAAGCAGCACCAGCACCTCGACCTGGGCATTGCCGTGGACACCCCCGATGGCCTGTTCGTGCCGGTGCTGCGCAATGTCGGCCAGCGCGACGCGGACGACCTCAAGGCTGGAGTGACGCGCTTGCGCGCCGATGTGCAGGCGCGTTCGATTCCCCCCCAGGAGATGATGGGCGCGACCCTGACCCTGTCCAACTTCGGTACCCTGTTCGGCCGTTATGCCAACCCGGTGGTGGTGCCGCCGCAAGTGGCAATCCTCGCCGCCGGGGTGATCCGCGACGAGCCGGTGGCCGTGAACGGCGCGGTGGTGGTGCATCCGCTGCTGCCGCTGTCCCTGACCTTCGATCATCGGGTGGTGACCGGCGGCGAGGCGGCGCGGTTTTTCAAGGCGCTGGTCGAAGCGCTGGAGCAACCCGAGCTTTAGTTTTCCACAGGCATGAAAAAGGCCCTGAGCCAAAGACTCAGGGCCTGTTCAATTCGAGCCTGCTTACTTGGCGGCTTTGCTCGCCTTGGCGGGCTTGGCCGGTGCTGCGGGTTCCGCGGCTTCGGGGGCTGGCACCTGAGCCTCTGGCTCGGCCGCCGCAACCGGCGCGCTGAGCAGTTCGGACAGAGCGTCCGGCTGGCTCTTGAAGGCCTTGGCGAACACATCGCGGTTCTTCGCCATGTAGATCCCGGCTTCTTCCACCTGCTGCTCGCTCAGGGACGGCACAGCTTTTTGCAACACTTGCGCCAGCAATTCAGCCAGTTCGAGCATTTTGTCATGACGGTCAGCTTCGGCTTTATCCATGAACAAGCGCTCCAGATCTCGGCTGCTGCGGTATACCACTTCGACGGCCATTCACCACCTCACATGCCTTCACGATAATGGGTCTTTGCTACTACTGTATTTATATACAGCGCGCAGAATAAGCGAATCCTGCTGCTTTGAATAGTGGCTTTTTAATCTAGCCGGGTTTCAGGGTTTGTCAGCCCTCCCCTGTAGGAGCGAGCTTGCTCGCGATCCGCGCAGCGGCCATTCACCACCTTGTCTGAACAGACGCTATCGCGAGCAAGCTCGCTCCTACAGATTGCCGCCGGTCTGAACGTGCCTTGTCTGCATCAGCCACCATCTCACCCCCAGACGCTGGCCTTTTTTCTGCATGCAGAACAACCGTCACGTCCAACCCGCATCATCCGGTCGAGTCGACCTAAGGAAAAACCATCGTGAAAATCAATTGGGCCGAGAAACTGCGGCAGAACGTCCACCAGCTGGCCGAGTCCCTGGGCAACCTGTTCGTCGAGACCTTTCACTACCTGGCGCTGTTCGCCATCGGCGCGGTGACGGCCTGGGCGGCGGTGATGGAATTTCTCGGGATGCTCGAAGAAGGTCATATCAAGATCGATGACATTCTCCTGCTGTTCATCTACCTCGAACTGGGCGCCATGGTCGGCATCTACTTCAAGACCAACCACATGCCGGTGCGCTTCCTGATCTACGTGGCGATCACCGCGCTGACCCGCCTGCTGATCTCCAACGTGTCGCACCACAACCCGCCGGACCTGGGGATCATCTACCTGTGTGGCGGCATCCTGCTGCTGGCCTTCTCCATCCTGGTGGTGCGCTATGCCTCGTCGCAGTTCCCGTCGGTGAAGATCGAACACCCGCAACGCAAGGTCGGCGCGGGTTCCAGCGAGCATCCGGAAGTCGAGAAGGGCGAGCTTTAAATCGCTACGGTCAGGGGCGGCCGGTTAGCGGGCCGGCCCTTGGCGGCCGGCAGCGGCAGCTTGAAGCTGTCGCTGTTGGTCATGGCTTCGAGGATGGCCATGGCGCTGTGGCCCTGCTCGATGGCGATGCCGAACTGAATGCTTTGCACCAGGCGCTTGAGCCGCTGCGGATCGTTGCGCTGCTCGGCGCTGATCATGCGCTTGGCCACGACCCGGCCGGCCTTGGACAGGGTCAGCATGATGCTGCCGTCCAGGCCCTGGATGCTCAGGTTGACCCGGTATTCCGGGGCGAAGGCATCGGTAATCAGCTGAAAGGGGTTATCCATGTGCGTCACCGCCTGATTGTATCGTGCAGTCATTGACCGGCTGTGGTCGGGATTAGTTCGCATCTCCAGACCACTGGCAGGCCGTTCGCTGAGGTTGGTTAACGTCCGTATTCCTCCGCTCTTGCAAAGCAAAGGGCATGCCGGGAAAACCGCCGGCCAATAAATCCGGGGGCGAAAAAAAACGGACCAAAAGGTCCGTTTTTCTTTGGCTACCCGTTTCAGGGCATGAACGAATAAATGATCGCTGACAGTGCGATCAGGCCGATCAGCACCACGAACAGGTTCGACAGCTGGCCCGAATACTGGCGCAGCGATGGCACCCGCCGGATCGCGTACATCGGCATCAGGAACAGCAGGCAGGCGATCACCGGCCCGCCCAGGGTTTCGATCATGCCGAGGATGCTCGGGTTGAAGGTGGCCACGGCCCAGCAGGTCAGGACCATGAACAGCGCGGTGCAACGCTCCAGCCAGCGCGACGACAGGCTCCGGCCACGGCTGCGCAGGCTTTTCACGATCAGCCCCTGGAAACCCTCGCTGGCGCCGATGTAGTGGCCGAGGAAGGATTTGGTGATCGCCACCAGTGCGATCAGCGGCGCGGCATAGGCGATCACCGGGGTCTGGAAGTGGTTGGCCAGGTACGACAGGATCGAGATGTTCTGCGCCTTGGCCGCGGCCAGGTCGGCCGGCGACAGGGCCAGCACGCAGCTGAAGCAGAAGAACATCACCGTCAGCACCATCATGCCGTGGGCCACGGCGAGGATGCCGCGGCTCTTGCGTTCGGCCTGGGCGCCGTAGTGGCGCTTCTGGTCGACGGCGAAGGCGGAGATGATCGGCGAATGGTTGAACGAGAACACCATCACCGGGATCGCCAGCCACAGGGTCTTGAGGAACAGCGGCATAGACATGCCGTCATTGGCCGAGGCGAAGAAGGCGCCGTTCCAGTTCGGGATCAGGCTGAGGGCCAGCAGCAACAGCGCGGCGACAAAGGGATAGACCAGCACGCTCATGGCCCGCACGATCACGCCCTGGCCACAGCGCACGATGGCCATCAGGCCGAGGATCAGCACCAGGGACAGGATCGCCCGCGGCGGTGGCGTCATGTGCAGTTGGTGTTCCATGAAGCTGCCCAGGGTGTTGGTCAGCGCCACGCTGTACACCAGCAGGATCGGGAAGATGGCGAAGAAGTAGAGCAGGGTGATCAGCTTGCCGGCGCCGATGCCGAAGTGTTCTTCCACCACTTCGGTGATGTCGCCGGAGCGGCCGGACAGGACGAAGCGGGTCAGCCCGCGGTGGGCGAAGAAGGTCATCGGGAAGGCCAGCAGCGCCAGCACGATCAGCGGCCAGAAGCCGCCAACCCCGGCGTTGATCGGCAGGAACAGGGTGCCGGCGCCGATGGCGGTGCCGTACAGGCCGAGCATCCAGGTGGTGTCGTGTTTGCTCCAGCCCTGGCTGGTGGTCGTGGTGTCGCGGGCAGTCTCTACGGCAGGGTTTTCGGCAGCGGGTGTTCGTACATCGGTCATCGGTATCGCCTCGTTATTATTTTTGCTCGGGCTCACGTGGGTCGGACGGTCAGGAGAGGGGGATCAGCACTCCACCCAACTCACGGCCAGGCCGCCCCGTGAAGTTTCTTTGTATTTGTCGTGCATGTCGGCGCCGGTATCGCGCATGGTGCGGATCACCCGGTCCAGGGAAATGAAGTGTTTGCCGTCGCCGCGCAGGGCCATCTGGGTGGCGTTGATCGCCTTCACCGCGGCGATCGCGTTGCGCTCGATGCAAGGCACCTGCACCAGGCCGCCGACCGGGTCGCAGGTCAGGCCGAGGTTATGTTCCAGGCCGATTTCCGCGGCGTTTTCCAGTTGCTCCGGCGTCGCTCCGAGCACCTCGGCCAGGCCAGCCGCAGCCATCGCGCAGGCCGAGCCCACCTCGCCCTGGCAGCCGACTTCGGCGCCGGAGATCGAGGCGTTTTTCTTGCAGAGGATGCCCACCGCGGCGGCGCCGAGGAAGAAGTCGATCACGTCGTCGTCCGACGCTTCGGGGTTGAACTTCATGTAGTAATGCAGCACCGCCGGGATGATCCCCGCCGCGCCGTTGGTCGGTGCGGTGACCATGCGCCCGCCGGCGGCGTTTTCCTCGTTCACCGCCAGGGCGAACAGGTTGACCCACTCCATGGCCGACAGGGTCGAGCTGATGACGTTGGGCTTACCGATTTCCAGCAGGTTGCGATGCAGCTTGGCGGCGCGGCGCGGCACATCCAGGCCGCCGGGCAGGGTGCCTTCGTGGCGCAGGCCCTGCTCGACGCATTCGCGCATCACCGCCCAGATGTGCAGCAGGCCGCTGCGGATTTCGGCGTCGCTGCGCCAGGCCCGTTCGTTGGCCATCATCAGTTCCGAGACCCGCAATTGATGCTGTTGGCACAGGGCCAGGAGTTCCACCGCGCTGTTGAAGTCGTAGGGCAGCTCGACGCTGTTGGCCGCCGGAGCGCCTTCGGCCACTTCGGCTTCCTCGACGATAAAACCGCCACCCACCGAGTAGTAGGTCTGCCGCCACAGCAGGCCGTCCGCACCGAAGGCCGACAGCGACATGGCATTGGGGTGGTAGGGCAGGCTTTCGTCGAGCAGCAGCAGGTCGCGGTGCCAGTCGAAGGCGATGGTCGAGCGGCCACCGAGGCTCAGCTCGCCGCTTTCGCGCAGTTGCTGGATGCGCGGGCCGATGCTGCGAGGGTCGATGCTGTCGGGCCATTCGCCCATCAGGCCCATGACGCAGGCGCGGTCGGTGGCATGGCCGACGCCGGTGGCGGACAGCGAGCCGTACAGGCGGATTTCCACCCGCTGCACCTGCGCCTGCAACCCTTGCTCGAACAGCCCCTGGGCGAAGGTCGCGGCGGCGCGCATCGGGCCGACGGTGTGGGAACTGGACGGGCCGATGCCGACTTTGAAGAGATCGAAAACACTGATAGCCATGCTAAAGCCTTACAAGCAATGGAAGAGAAATCGCTGCCATTTTTTGTAGGCCGAGCGTTAGGTCGGCGATACTGCCTAGCTCGGTCAAGACTGACCAACGAATTTTCCTAAGACAGCCTTTAGCAGGACTAAACGATGAGTCGTCAATTTCATGCCCAGACCTATGTCTGGCTGCATGTGTTTTCCTGTGCCGCGCGGCACTTGTCGTTCACCCGTTGCGCGGAAGAACTGCACATCACCCCGGGGGCGGTCAGCCAGCAGATCCGCCTGCTGGAAGAGCGGCTCGGTTTTCGCCTGTTTCACCGCCGCGCCCGCGGAGTGGAACTGAGCGCCGAGGGGCAGCGGCTGGCGATCACGGTGAACGAGGCCTACGGCAGCATCGACGCCGAACTGCGCCGGCTGGATGCCGGGATGATCAGCGGCACCTTGCGCCTGCGCTCGATCCCGTCGTTTCTCGGCAAATGGCTGACCCCGCGTTTGCCCCGGTTGCAGCAGCGTTTTCCGGACATTCAGCTGCGGCTGGTGGCCGAGGACAGCAGCGTGGCCTTGCATGAAGGTGATTTCGACCTGGCCATCGACCTCAATGACGGCAGCTATCCGGGACTGTTATCCACAGCCCTGCTGGATGAGCAGATCTTCCCGGTCTGTGCCCCGGGCCTGTTGCGCGGGCGGCCGCCGCTGCACGGTCCGGCAGACCTGGTGCATTTCCCGTTGCTGCACGACATCACTGCCTGGCGCGGCAGCTACGAGTACGCGGAGTGGGAGTTCTATCTCAATGCCATCGGCTTCGAGGGCACGGATGTGCGGCGCGGGCACACCTTCAACCGCAACCACCTGACCATCGAGGCGGCGACTGCCGGGATGGGGGTGGCGATTGCCCGGCGCACCCTGCTCAACGATGAACTGGAGCGCGGCACCCTGATCGTGCCGTTTGGCCTCGCGGTACCCAATCACAAGCGTTATGTGCTGCTGTATGCGCCGGGCGCGCTGAGCCATCCGGGCGTGCGCGCGGTGCACGACTGGCTGGTGGAAGAGGCGGAGATATTTCGCGGTTTGCACCCGCTGGGAGGGGGACACGGGTAAGCAGAAAGGACAGGGGAGTGAGGCGACCCAACTCCCGACATTAACAGCGCTTTTGCGCTTTGTCCGGCTTTATTTGCCAATAGATATTTATCTTTTTTAAGGGGTTGAATTGTTCTGCGCTCTGCCCAACTCTGTAACCAAGAGGCCGCAAAAAGTACGCCCTCAGGGGCACGCGGTTCCTCTCGCGAGCTAGCTGAAATAAGGGAAGAACTATGCAAATCCAGGTCAATAGCGATAACCATATTCAAAGCAGCATCCGACTGGAGGAGTGGGTACGTACTACCATTGAGAGCACGCTCGAACGCTACGAGGAGGACCTGACTCGAGTCGAGGTTCATCTGCGGGACGAGAACGGCGACAAGCCCGGTCCCCACGATTTGCGCTGCCAACTGGAGGCGCGGCCAAAAGGCCATCAACCGATTTCCGTGACCCACAAAGCCGAATCCCTGGAACTGGCCATCGAAGGAGCGGCCACCAAGCTGGAGAATTCCCTGGAACACCTGTTCGGCCGGTTGCGCAACAAGCGCGCCGCGGCAGCGCCAAGCGCCCGCGCCGGTCAGGCCGACGCCTTGCTTGAAGAGGAATTCCTGGAAAACGAACAGGCCGCGCTCAATAGCTGACGGCGCAAGTACCCAACCAAGAAGCACCTAGCAAAAAGGGCCTGCATGTGCAGGCCCTTTTTTGTGCGCCGCGTTTCTGTAGGAGCGAGCGGGCGGCGATCCGACTTGCTCGCGATGCAGACGCCGCGGTGTGTCAGGCCGGGCGCCATCGCGAGCAATCGAGCGTCGACCGGCCGCTCCTACAGAAGCACGGGGACGTGCTGTTCTGCAGGAGCACGTTGGCTCAGAACGCCACGGAGGTCTGTACGTACAAGGTCCGTGGTTCGCCCACGTATTTGCCTTTGTTGTTGTCGTCGAACGAGCGGGTGAAGTACTGGTGGTTGAAGATGTTCTTCACCCCGACCGCCACGTTGAGGTCCGACAGTTGCGGGCCGAAGTCGTAGGCGGCGCGGCTGCTGAACAGCATGTAGCCGGGAATCCGTCCGGTGCTGCCGTCGGCGCTTTCGGTGGAGGTGTTGGCGTTGTCGGCGAACTGGCTGCTCTGGTAGCTGCTGTCGAAGTTCAGTTTCCACGGGCCTTCGGTGTAACCGATGCCGAGGGTGCCTTTGTGCTTGGACGAGAACGGCACGCGGTTGCCCTTGTTCGGCCCGTCTTCACGAATGGTGGCGTCGACGTAGGCGTAGGTGGCGTACAGATCGAAACCGGCCAGCGCCGGACTCAGGCCGTCCAGTGCGTAATTGACGCTGGTCTCGATGCCCTGGTGGCGGGTTTCGCCACGGGCGATCACCGAGTCGTTGGTCTGGTTGCTGTCGTACTGGTTGTCGAAGTTGATCAGGAACGCGCCGATCTCCGCCCGCAGGCTGCCGTCGTCATAGCGGGTGCCCAGTTCCCAGGTGCGGGCCTTTTCCGGTTTCACTTCGCCGCTGCTCACGCGGTTGGGCATCTGGCTGTACTGCACGCTGCCGAACGAACCCTCGGTGTTGGCGTAGAGGTTCCAGCTGTCGGTCAGGTGGTACATCACGTTCAGTGCCGGCAGCGCGGTGTTGTAGTCGCCCTTGTATTTGACGTTGGTCAGGTTGTTGGTCTGCTGGGACTCGATCATCTCGTAGCGGATGCCCGGGGTGAGGGTCCACTTGCCGATGTCGATGCGGTCGTCGACGAAGAACGCATTGGCCTCGGTGCCACCGCGGGTATCGCGGTCGTTGCGGCTGCTGGTGCTGGGCAGCTGCTGGTTGGCGCTGATCGGCGTGCGGTAGCGCAACTCGTGACCGGCCTCGTTGATGTAGCGGTAGCCGATGCCCAGCTCATGGCTGGTCGGTCCGAGGTCGAAGCCCTGGGCGAAGCGGGTTTCGATGCCGCGCACCCAGTATTCGCGTGGCGACAGCGACAGGAAGCTGCCCTGGTCCAGGTAGCCGCTGCGCAGGGTCTTGGTGAAGAAGCTGTTGACGGTGAATTCGCGGCGATCTTCCTGGTAGCGGTAACCGAAGTTGATCAGCGTACGGCGGCCCCAGAACTTGTCGTACGGGCGGGCCGACTGATACGGGTCGGCCTTGTAGTCGGCAACGTTGAGGCCGCCGGGCATATCGGCCTCGCCCTCGTAGTACTGGGCCATGGCGTTGAAGCTGTTGGCGTCGTCGAGCTGGTAGTGGCCCTTGAGGATCAGGTCGTCGATCTGTGTGTCGCTGTGTTCGCGCCAGTCGCCACCACGGGTGCCGGAGTACAGCAGGGCGCCGCCCAGGCCGTTGTCGGCGGTGCCGCCGGCCAGCAGGTTGCCGGTGGTCTTGAAACCGTCGTGGCTGGAGGACGGGCTGGTCTCGGTCTGGAAGCCGCCCTTGACCGTGGGCGCATCGGGGATGGCGCGGGTCACGAAGTTGACGATGCCGCCGACGTTCTGCGGCCCGTAACGCACGGCGCCGCCGCCACGCACCACGTCCACCGCGTCCATGTTGCCCATGCTGACCGGGGCGAAGGACAGCTGCGGCTGGCCATAGGGCGCGAAGGGTACCGGAATGCCGTCCATCAGTACCGTGGAGCGCGAGGCC
Source organism: Pseudomonas sp. SBT1-2 (assembly GCF_028640875.1). NCBI lineage: Bacteria > Pseudomonadati > Pseudomonadota > Gammaproteobacteria > Pseudomonadales > Pseudomonadaceae > Pseudomonas > Pseudomonas sp. SBT1-2. The sequence continues at coordinate 27,583 of NZ_JAQZAA010000062.1, forward strand.
AGGCGTGGGTTGAGCCCGCGAATGCCGAAGTTCAGCGCCATGTCGTGGCTACCGGTGCCGTTGTTTTCCGGGGCATTGACCCCGGGGATGCGGTTGAGCACATCGCGGGCCTGGGTGGCGCCCTGGCGTTCGAATGCTTCGCGGCGGATCACGTCACGGGCCCCCGGGTGTTCGAAGACGTTGGTCTGCGCCGCATCGCCCAGCCAGTCGCCGACCACGCTGGACGTGCCCAGCTCCAGGGCCGCCGGTGCGCCCTCGGCGCTCACCGGTTGCAGGCTGAAGGCATTGCCGCCTTCGGCGCGGGCTTGCAGGCCGGTACCCTTGAGCAAGGCATTCAGACCTTCTTCGGTGGTGTAGCGGCCTTCCAGGCCCTGGCTCTGCACGCCGCTGGCGACTTGGGAGCCGAAGGAGATCAGCACCCCGGCTTCACGGCCGAACTGGTTCAGGGCGTTTTCCAGCGATGACGCGGCGATGTGGTAATCGCGCGACAGGCCATCGGCGGCCATGGCCGGCGGCAGGGCGGCCAAGCTCAGGCTGGCGCCCAGCAGCAACTGGCGCAGGGTGCGGGCAAGGGGCGTGAGGCGAGTGGGTTGCTGGGGCATGGACATCGATCCTGAGAAGGTTGCAGTCAAGGGGGCTTTCCTTCTCTGTCACGCGAGTGCTGGAAAACGGCTCACACAAAATGAAAAAAACCGGCACACCTGAAAAAACATTGAATCGACGCCTGTAGCCGCTGCCGCAGGCTGCGATAAGGCCCGAAGGGCCTTCGAGGGCCTCAAGAGCACGTCCCCTTCGGGGCCGATCGCACCTGCGGCAGCGGCTACAGGTCACGCGCGGGCTTCGACCGTGACCCAGTAGCGGGTGAAGCGACGGACCTTCACCGGAAGGCTGATTTCCAGCAGGTCGAGGATCCGTTCGCTGTCGTCCAGTGGATAACTGCCGGAGATCAGCAGGCCGGCGACCCGTGGATCGCAGTTGAGCTGGCCGCGACGGTAGCGCCCCAGCTCGTCGAGGAAGTCCGCCAGGCGCATCTGGGCGGCCACCAGCATGCCTTCGCTCCAGGCGCCGCTGCCGGCGTCCAGCGGCCGCGGGTTGTCCCAGGCGCTGCGGGTGAAGCTCAATTGCTGTTCCTTGCTTACCACTAACGGCGCTCCCGAATGATCCGACGGGCTGAGGCTGACGTTGCCTTCGAACACCGCCAGCTGGGTGCGCTGGCTGAACTGGCGCAGGTTCAGCCGTGCGCCTTGCGGGCGTAAAACACCCTGGGCGCTCTGTATCAACAGCGGCCGGCGGTCGGCCGCGGCGGTCAGCAGGATCTCCCCGGCCAACAGCCGGATCAGCCGTTGCTGGCCGTCGAAACTCACGTCCACCGCGCTGTCGGTATTGAGCTGCAACTGGCTGCCATCGCTCAGTTGCAGTTTGCGCCGCTCGCCCACCGGGCTGCGGTAGTCGGCCATCAGCGGGGTCAGCGGATTGTGTTCGCGCAAGCCCCAGGCCGCGGCAGAACCGGCGCCGAGGATCAGCAGCAGTTTCAGCGCCTGGCGCCGGCTGGAGGACTTCGGCGCAGTGAGCGTGGCATGGGCCAGGGGCGAAGACAGGCCGCGCAGCCGCGAATTGACCCGCTGGATATGTTCCCAGGCCCGTTGATGTTCGCTGTGGGCGTCGTGCCATTGCTGCCAGGCCCGTTGCTGGCGCGGGCTGAGCGGGCCCGCCTGCATTTCGAGCAGCCAGTGCACGGCCTGTTCGGCGACCTGGGCGCCGATGTCCGGCGGGCGGGGGAGGCCAGTGTTCACAGGGCGAAGTAGCAGCGCAGGGCTGCCTTGTGCAGGTGGCGCTTGACCGTGGCGATGGAGATCCCCAGCTCGCGGGCGATCTCGCCATGTTTCAGGCCATCGACCTGGGCCAGCAGGAACGCGCGTTTCACCAGGCGCGGCAAACCGTCGAGCAACTGGTCCAGCTCCAGCAGGGTCTGCAGGATGATCGCCTTGTCTTCCTCGGACGGCGCCAGCAGTTCCGGCATCTGCGCCAGCGTCTCGAGATAGGCCCGTTCCAGGTCCTGGCGCCGGTAATGGTTGCACAGCACCCGCTTGGCGATGGTGGTGAGGAACGCCCGGGGCTCGACGATCGACGGCGTTTCCCGGGTGCTGAGCACCCGCATGAAGGTGTCCTGGGCCAGGTCGGCGGCGCTGTCGGGGCAGCCGAGCCGACGCCGCAACCAGCCGTTCAGCCAGCTGTGATGGGCGTGATAGAGGACTTCGACGGTAGAGGAGTGAGCCAAGCCGAACGCTCCGGCAGCATGAAAATGCTTAAGAGAACAAGAATTGTTCGCATTGTAGTGGCCTGGCATGGCATTGGGCAATCAACCCGGACCGGCGGAAGATCCCGCTGCGGGTCAGTGAATTTTTGCGCATGAGAATATTTATCATTAATATTGCGCCGACTTGAGTCCGGGTAGGGGAATTCCCTGCGCCGGGCGGTCCTGGTTTCAAGGTCGAAACATGAAAAGCAAAGTTGCCACGATCCCCTCTTCCTACCGTCTGGCGGTGACGTCGCGAGTGCTGGCCGCGGTATTCGGCGGTTACCTGCTGGCGGCGTTGTCCAGCGTCTGCATGACCCTGCTGCTCCCCGTGTCCCGCGCCGATGCGGTGGTCAGCGGCATGATGACCTCCTTCCTGTTCTATCTGGTGGCGGTGCTCTGGTGCTTTGCCTGCCGCACGGCCTGGCAGGCCTGGCTCGGTTTGCTGCTGCCGGCGCTGGGGTTGGCGGCGATTTCTGCGTGGGCGCACGGGATGAATCTTTCATGAAGGAGGGATTTCGCCAGTCCATGGCCTGGCTGCACACCTGGGCCGGACTGGTATTCGGCTGGCTGCTGCTGGCGATTTTCCTGACCGGCACCCTGGCCTACTTCAAGGACGAAATCAGCCACTGGATGCAGCCCGAAGTGCCGTCGCGCTCGGTCAGCAACGAAACCAGCCTGATCCTCGCCCAGAGTTATCTGCAGCAGCACGCCCAGGGCGCCTCGCGCTGGTTCATCAACCTGCCCGATGCCCGTGAGCCGGGGTTGTCGGTGATGTGGCAGTTCCCGGGCAAGCCCGGCGAGCGCGGCGCCTTCACCCAGAAACTGCTGGACCCGGCCACCGGTGCCGAGCTGCAGGCCCGCGATACCCGCGGCGGCGAGTTCTTCTACCGCTTCCATTTCCAGTTGCAGATGCCTCATCCGTGGGGCCGCTGGCTGTCCACCGCGGCGGCCATGCTGATGTTCGTCGCCTTGATTAGCGGCATCATCACCCACAAGAAAATCTTCAAGGACTTCTTCACCTTCCGCCCCCGCAAGGGCCAGCGCTCCTGGCTCGACGGGCACAACGCGGTGGGCGTGCTGGTGCTGCCGTTCCACCTGATGATCACCTACAGCAGCCTGGTGATCTTCATGTCGATGGTCATGCCGGCGAGCATCCTGGCCACCTACGGCAACGACACCCGGGCGTATTTCAACGAAGTGTTCCCCGCCAGCAAAACCGCCCCGGCCGCAGGCAAGCCGGCGCACCTGGTGCAACTTGAACCGCTGCTGGAGCAGGCCCGCGAGCAGTGGCCGGGTGGCCGCGTGGGGCGGATCACGGTGAACAATCCGGGGGACGCCAATGCCTCGGTGAATGTCATGCGTCATGGTGGCGACCAGGTGGTCCGCGACTTTGGCAACGTGGTCACGTTCGACGGGGTCAGCGGCAAGCTGTTGCAGGTGTCGCCGCCGCAGTCGACGGCCCTGGCCATCAACGGCAGTTTTTACGGGCTGCACATGGGCCTCTTCGCCGGGCCGCTGCTGCGCTGGCTGTACTTTATCTGCGGCCTGGCCGCCACCGCGATGATCGGCACCGGGCTGGTGATCTGGCTGGGCAAGCGCCAGCTCAAGCATGCCAAGAGTGGAGTGACGCCCTTTGAACTGCGCCTGGTGGAAGTGCTGAACATCGCCAGCATGTCCGGCCTGGTGCTGGCCGTCGCCGCCTTCTTCTGGGCCAATCGCCTGTTGCCGGTGAGCCTTGCCGAGCGGGCGGACTGGGAAGTGAACAGCTTCTTTATCGTCTGGGGCCTGAGCCTGCTGCACGCCGCGCTGCGTCGCGGGCGTAAGGCCTGGGTCGAGCAGTTGGGCCTGGCGGCGCTGCTGTTGGCCAGCGTGCCGCTGCTCGATGCGCTGACGATGCCCGATATGCTGGATGGTTTCCTGGTGCATGGCGACTGGGTCCGCGCCGGCTTCGACCTGACCTGCCTGGCGGCGGGGCTGTTCCTCGCTTGGGGGGCCTGGAAGATGTCGCGTCCTGTCGCCCAGCCTGCCGTTGCCGCCCGCTCGCGACGGGCCGCCCTTGAAACCGAGGTGAACTGAATGCTCCTGGCGCTGCTGTTGTGTTACCCAGGCTTTGCCGGCTTGTGCCTGTCGATGGACCGTCATCACGCCGAACTCCTGGGCTACAAACCCACGGCCCGTCGTCGCTCTGGCTTGCGTATTGGCGGCTGGCTGCTGCTGGCCGGCTCGTTGTGGGCGGCGATCGCGGCGGCCGGCTGGGGCCTGGGCCTGGTGCAATGGTGCGCGGCCTTGATGCTCAGTGCCTTGTCGCTGGTGCTGTTGCTGCCGTATCAACCGCGCCTGGCGTTGCTGGCGGCGGGGCTGGGATTGCTGGTCAGCCCGCTGGCCGCGTTGGCGCAATGAGCGTTCTGCAGCGCCGGGCCTGAGGGGCCGGCTCGATTGTTCGTTGACACGAACCCCTCGCCAATCGTTATCTGGGCGCCCGCCGCAGCGGCTGCAAGGTTGTCGGCGCGGGTTCGAGGTCATCAAGGAAATATGTTTTTCATGGGTTCAGCACATCGTTTCTACACTCGCGGGCTGGGGGTGTTCCTGGCCCTGTCACTGGCGGCTTGCGCCAGCCATCCCGGCGCCCGCTACGCCGCCAGCCTGGATCAGGTCCTGGCCGATCCGGCGCTGCAGGGCGCCACGGTATCGCTGACGGTGCGCGATGCCGAGAGCGGTGCGGCCTTGTATCAGCACAACCCCGACAGCCGCCTGATCCCGGCTTCGAGCCTCAAGCTGCTGACCACCGCCGCCGCGCTGGACGTCCTCGGCCCCGACTACCGTTTCACCACCGAGGTGCTGGGCGACGGTGCCCAGCAGGGCGAGCGCCTGCTGGGCAATCTCTACCTGCGCGGTTCCGGCGATCCGAGCATGCAGGTCGCGGACTATCGGGAGTTGGCAGCGGCGGTGGCGCGCACCGGCATTCGTCAGGTCGCGGGCGACCTGGTGCTCGACGACACCGCTTTCGATGACCAGCGGCTCGGCGTCGATTGGGCCAGCGACGATGAAAGCCTGTATTACGCGGCGCAGATTTCCGCCCTCAATATTTCCCCCAACGACGACTTCGACGCCGGCAGCGTGCTGGTGTCAGTCACGGCGCCGACGATGCCGGGAGCGCCGCTGGCGGTACGCGTCAGCCCGGAAAACCGGTTGATGAGCCTGCGCAATCAGGGTCGGGTCGGAACGACGGACAGCCTGCAGGTCGGCCGTGAGCATGGCAGCAACCTGCTGCTGGTCAGCGGCGCCTTGCCGCCGGGGCAGTCGCGGCGCCATTGGGTCAGCGTGTGGGAGCCGACCCGCCTGGTGGCGGACGTGTTCCAACAAGCGCTGGCCGATCAGGGCGTGACGGTGCAGGGCCAGGTGCGCATAGGCCAGCCCACGGCACCCGCCGCCCGGGTGCTGGCCAGTCACTCGTCGATGCCGCTGGCGGGCTTGATCACGCCGCTGCTCAAGCTGTCGAACAACAACATGTCGGAAGTGCTGCTCAAGGCCATGGGCCGCAAGACCGCCAATGCCGGCACCGCGGCTGCCGGGGTGGCGGCCATCGAGGGCTTCCTGCGGCGCCAGGGCCTGAGCCCGCAAGGGCTGGTGCAGGTGGATGGCTCGGGGCTGTCGCGGCGCAACCAGATTTCCAGCCAGAGCCTCAGCGACCTGTTGCTGGTAGCGCGCAAGCAGCCCTGGTTCGCCACCTGGTACGCGGCGCTGCCGGTGGCCGGCGATGCCCAGCGCATGACTGGCGGCACCCTGCGTTATCGCCTGCAAGGCACTGGGGCTGTGGATAACCTGCATGCCAAGACCGGCTCGATGCAGGGCGTGTCGTCGCTGTCCGGGTATCTGCGCGCGGCCGATGGCCGCCGGCTGGTGCTGGTGATGCTGTCGAACAACTATCGGGTCGATGGCGCGCGCATCAAGGCTCTGGAAGACCGGGTGACGCAGGTGCTGTTGCAATAAGGCTGGGGATCGGGTTTGCCTGACACATCGCCATCGCGGGCAAGCCTCGCTCCTACAGAAGATGAGCGCTGCTTTTGTAGGAGCGAGCGGGCGGCGATCCGACTTGCCCGCGATAAGAACGACGCGGTGTCGCTGACGGCTGCGCTCAGCCAAGAAACGCCTGGCGATATTCCCCGGGCGTGCCACCCAGGGCCTGGCGAAAGCGATTGGTGAAGTGGCTGGCGCTGGCGAAACCGCAGGCCAGGGCAATCTCGCCCAAGGGCAGGCGGGTGCCGCGCAGCAGGTCGCGGGCATGCTTCAGGCGTCGCACCAGCAGGTATTGGTGGGGCGGCAGGCCGAAGCTCGCGCGGAACATCCGCGCAAAGTGGTATTCCGACAAGGCGCAGCGCGCGGCCAGTTGCCCGAGGCTGAGCGGTTCGGCCAGCTGGCTGTCGATGTACTCCACCAGTTGCCGACGCTGATGCGCCGCCAGCCCGCCCTTGAGGCGCAGCCCCTGGCGCTGGCCGACCTGGGTCAGCAGGGCGTGGCTGAGCATCTCGTGGGCCAGGCTGCTGGTCAGCAGGCGTTCGCCGGGTTCGTCCCAGTTCAGCTGGATCAGTTGCCGAAAGCGCCTGGCCTGCTGCGGATCGTCGAGGAAGGTGTTTTCCTGCAATTGCAGCTCGCGGGGTTCGCGGTCCAGCAGGGTCACGCAGCCCAGGGCAAATTGTTCCGGGCTGAAATACAGGTGGGCCAGGCGGATCTCGCCGTTGATCACCCAGGCCGAACGGTGCTCGGCGGGCAGGATGCACAGCTTGTCCGGGCCGCCCTTGGTCCCCGGCTGGCCGCGGCGAAAAGTCCCGGTGCCGCCGGCGATGTAGCACGATAGGGTGTGATGGCTCGGCGCTTCGTAGTCCTGGGCGTCGTGATGGTTGCTCCACAAGGCTGCGGCCAGGCCGTCACCGAGCTCGGCGCTGTGCTCCAGGCGAGCATTGGGCGAGCGGTTCAGGGCTTGAAAGACTTGCAGGGTTTCCAGGGTAGACATGGTTTTGATTCGATAAAGGGTGGCACGTTGTAGCCGCTGCCGCAGGCTGCGATCGGCTCCGCAGGAGACGCGCTTTTGAGATCGCAAGAAGGTCCTGCGGGTCGAGCGCGACCCCGGCCTATCGCAGCCTTCGGCAGCGGCTACAGGAGCGAAGTCAGATGTTTCGCATCCTACTCCGTAGGCAACGCGCTGCCAGCCCGGCAACCGACAAAAGCGCAAGTTTATGCAAGCGCCCGGGCGCGCAATGGCCTGAGACTGGGTTGCCCTGCACAGGAGTCCCGCGCCATGAACCTCTCGCTTTATCTGCTCACCGTCCTGATCTGGGGCACCACCTGGATCGCCCTCAAGCTGCAGCTGGGGGTGGTGGCGATTCCGGTGTCCATCGTCTATCGCTTTGCCCTGGCGGCCCTGGTGCTGTTCGTCATGCTGCTGCTCAGCCGCAAGCTGCAAGTGATGAACCGTCGCGGGCACCTGATTTGCCTGGCCCAGGGGCTGTGCCTGTTCTGTATCAATTTCATGTGTTTCCTGCACGCCAGCCAGTGGATCCCCAGCGGCCTGGTGGCGGTGGTGTTTTCCACGGCGACCCTGTGGAACGCCCTGAATGCCCGGGTGTTCTTCGCCCAGAAGATCGCCCGCAACGTACTGCTGGGCGGGGCGCTGGGGCTGCTGGGGCTGGGCCTGCTGTTCTGGCCGGAGCTGGCCGGCCATAGCGCCAGCCCGCAGACCCTGCTCGGCCTGGGGTTGGCGTTGTTGGGGACCCTGTGTTTCTCGGCGGGCAACATGCTGTCCAGCCTGCAACAGAAAGCCGGCCTCAAACCGCTGACCACCAACGCCTGGGGCATGGCCTATGGCGCGGCGATGCTGGCGGCTTATTGCCTGGTCAAGGGCATCCCTTTCGACATGGAGTGGAACGCGCGCTACATCGGCTCCTTGCTGTATCTGGTGATCCCGGGTTCGGTGATCGGCTTCACCGCCTACCTGACCCTGGTCGGCCGCATGGGCCCGGAGCGGGCGGCCTACTGCACCGTGCTGTTCCCGGTGGTGGCGCTGAATGTCTCGGCCTTCGCCGAAGGTTACCAATGGACCGCCCCGGCGCTGGCCGGGCTGGTCCTGGTGATGCTGGGCAACGTGCTGGTGTTCCGCAAGCCCAAGCCGCTGGCCGTCCGCGATCCCCGGCTCGCCTGATGGGTAGCGCGGCTGCTGCAGGGTTTGAGGAGCTTCTGTAGGAGCGAAGCTTGCTCGCGATAGCGGTGTCTCAGGTACACCGCGTCGTGCCTATCGCGGGCAATCGAGCGTCGACCGGCCGCTCCTACAGTGGACCGCGTTGGTTTCAGCCTTTCCACACCTGCGGGTTGACCAGGTCCTGCGGGCGTTCGCCGAGCAGGGCGCTGCGCAGGTTGGCCAGGGCGCGGTTGGCCATGGCGTCGCGGGTTTCATGGGTGGCCGAGCCGATATGCGGCAGGGTCACGGCGTTTTTCAGCTGGAACAGCGGCGACTCGGCCAGCGGCTCCTTCTCGTAGACGTCCAGGCCGGCCCCGCGAATCGTGCCGTTGCGCAGGGCCTCGATCAGCGCCGGCTCATCCACCACCGGACCGCGGGAGATGTTCACCAGGATCGCGCTCGGCTTCATCAGCGTCAGTTCGCGGTGGCTGATCAGGTGCTTGGTCTTTTCGCTCAACGGCACCACCAGGCAGACGAAATCCGCTTCGGCCAGCAACTGCTCGAGGCTACGCAATTGCGCGCCCAGCTCCTGTTCCAGGGCGGTCTTGCGGCTGTTGCCGCTGTAGATCACCGGCATGTTGAAGCCCAGGCGACCGCGTCGGGCGATGGCCGCGCCGATATTGCCCATGCCGACGATGCCCAGGGTCTTGCCATGCACATCGCAACCGAACAGCGGCGCGCCGACGCTGGCCTGCCATTGCCCGGCCTTGGTCCAGGCGTCCAGTTCGGCGACGCGCCGGGCGCTGCTCATCAGCAGGGCGAAGGCCAGGTCGGCGGTGCTTTCGGTGAGCACGTCCGGGGTGTTGGTGAGCATGATCCCGCGTTCGTTGAAGTAGGCCAGGTCATAGTTGTCGTAGCCCACCGAGACACTGGAGACCACTTCCAGCTGGCTGGCGTTTTCCAGCTGCGCGCGGCCCAGCTTGCGACCGACGCCGATCAGGCCGTGGGCGTGGGGCAGGGCTTCGTTGAATTGCGCGCCGATATCGCCCAGCTTGGGGTTGGGCACTATCACCTCGAAGTCCTGGCGCAGGCGCTCGATCATGTCCGGGGTGATGCGGCTGAAGGCAAGTACGGTCTTTTTCATCGCGGGAAAGCTCGTCAGGCGGAGGAGAATGCCAAGCAAGCTAACATTCCCCACGGGCTTTTTGTAGCGGCTGCACAGGGCTGTGAGGGCAAGAAGGTTCTGCGACTGTAGCCGCTGCCAAAGGCTGCGATCGGCTCCGCAGGAGACGTGCTCTTGAGATCGCAGGAGGTCTTGCGGACCTTTCGCAGCCTGCGGCAGCGGCTACAGGGGGGAAGCATGACAAAGCCCCGAAGGGCTTGGCTCAAGTGGTCAGGCGTACGCCGCTGAGGCCGCCGCTCAGTTCATAGGCCGCGAGCTCCGCCTGATGGGCGGCGAGAATCTCCGGCAGGGTGTTGCGCAGGTACTCGACCCAGGTCTTGATCTTGGCGTCCAGGTACTGGCGCGATGGGTAGATGGCGTACAGGTTCAGCTCCTGGGAGCGGTACTTGGGCATGACCCGCACCAGGGTGCCGTTGCGCAGGCCCTCGATGGCCGCGTACACCGGCAGCACGCCCAGGCCCATGCCGCTGGTGATCGCGGTTTTCAGCGCGTCGGCGGAGTTCACCAGGAACGGCGAGCCGTTGAGCGTGACCCCTTCCTGGCCCTCGGGGCCGTCGAACAGCCATTTGTCCAGGGCGATCACCGGGCTCACCAGGCGCAGGCAGGCATGGTTCGACAGGTCGCTGGGGCTGCTCGGGCAGCCATTGGCTTTCACGTAGGCCGGCGAGGCGCAGACGATGCTGTAGGTGATGCCCAGGCGCTGGGAGACGAAACCCGAGTCCGGCAGTTCGCTGGCCAGCACGATGGACACGTCGTAGCCCTCGTCCAGCAGGTCCGGCACGCGGTTGGCCAGGGTCAGGTCGAAGGTCACGTCCGGGTGCGACTTGCGGTACCGGGCGATGGCGTCGATCACATAGTGCTGGCCGATGCCGGTCATGGTGTGCACTTTCAGCTGCCCGGACGGGCGCGCGTGGGCGTCGCTGGCCTCGGCCTCGGCTTCTTCGACATAGGCCAGGATCTGTTCGCAGCGCAGCAGGTAGCGCTTGCCGGCCTCCGTGAGCGCGATGCGGCGAGTGGTGCGGTTGAGCAGGCGGGTTTGCAGATGGGCCTCCAGATTGGAGACCGCGCGCGAGACGTTGGCCGTGGTGGTGTCGAGCTGGACGGCGGCGGCGGTGAAGCTGCCGGCTTCGGCGACACAGCTGAAGGCGCGCATGTTTTGCAAAGTGTCCATGGGGTGCTCTCTCGGGAGATGGCAAATTGTGACACGAAGTAACAGATTGTTGGCTATTCCACCAAGGGATTATCGCGCGAACGGTAATAAAGATTCACAGGAATCCCAGCTTATCGCCGCAAAGCCCGCCGCCTAGAATTGCGCCGATCTGTAGGGGCCGGCTGCCGGAGCCCCGTGCAATGCGGTGGGTCAGTGACACCGTCTCGCGAGCAAGCTCGCTCCTACAGGGATCCGCCTTCTCCCTATTTCAGGAATTCGCAGCAGTGCCGCGTCGCATCAGCAGAGAGCTGAAGACTCTCAGTGTTTGGGCTTTATCGTTAGCAATCAGCGGCTGCATCGGAACCGGGGGCATTGCCCCGCAAGGCAAGGCACTACCGGCCAATACACTGGCCACCGACGAGGCGATCCAGAGCGCCGCGCGCGACGCCCGCTGGCCCACCGCCCAGTGGTGGCAGGCCTATGGCGATGCGCAGTTGAACCAGTGGGTGAACCTGGCCGTGCAGGGCAGCCCGAGCATGGCCATGGCCGCCGCCCGGGTACGCCAGGCGCGTGCCATGGCCGGCATCGCCGAGTCGGCCGAGTCGCTGCAGATCAAGGGCGACGCCACCCTCAAGCGCCACAACTGGCCCACCGACCAGTTCTACGGCCCGGGCGAGCTGGCCAACAGCACCACCTGGGACAACAACGCCGCGCTCGGCTTCAGTTATGCCCTCGACCTCTGGGGCCGGGAAAGCAATGCCAGCGAGCGCGCCGTGGACCTGGCGCACATGAGCGCCGCGGAGGCGCGCCAGGCCCAGCTGGAACTGCAGAACAATGTCGTGCGCGCCTATATCCAGCTGTCGCTGCAATACGCCCAGCGCGACATCGTCCTGGCCACCCTGAAGCAGCAGGAACAGATTCTCGAACTGGCGCAAAAGCGCCTGGCCGGCGGCATCGGCACCCACTTCGAAGTCAGCCAGGCGCAGACACCGCTGCCGGAAACCCATCGCCAGCTGGATGCCCTGGACGAAGAAATCGCCCTGGGTCGCAACCAGATCGCCGCCCTGGCCGGCAAGGGACCGGGGGCGGGCGCGCAGTTGCAACGGCCGAGCCTGTCCCTGGCCGCGCCGCTGAAACTGCCGTCGGCGCTGCCCGCCGAACTGCTCGGCCAGCGTCCGGACGTGGTCGCCAGCCGCTGGCAGGTGGCGGCCCAGGCGCGCGGCATCGATGTCGCCCACGCCGGCTTCTACCCCAACGTCGACCTGGTGGGCAGCCTTGGCTACATGGCCACCGGCGGCGGGGCGCTGGAGTTCCTCACCGGCAAGAAGCTCAACTACAACGTCGGCCCGGCCATCAGCCTGCCGATCTTCGACGGCGGCCGCCTGCGTGCCGAACTGGGCGAGGCGGCGGCCGGTTACGACATCGCCGTGGCCCACTACAACCAGACCCTGGTCAACGCCCTGAAGAACATCTCCGACCAGTTGATCCGCCGCGAGTCGATGGACAAGCAGGCCGAGTTCGCCGCCGAGTCGGTGGCGTCGGCGCAGAAGACCTACGACATCGCCATGGTCGCCTTCCAGCGTGGCCTGACCGACTACCTCAATGTGCTCAATGCCCAGGGCATGCTGTTCCGCCAGCAACAGGTCCAGCAGCAGGTCCAGGCCGCGCGCCTGAGCGCCCATGCCGAGCTGGTGACGGCCCTGGGTGGCGGCCTGGAGGCGGGCCGGGATGTGCCCGAGGACAGCAAGACCCAACCGAGCAAGACCCCGGCGGCGCTGGCTGTCTTCGATCATTAAGAGCTGACCATTAAAAGCCGACCCCCAAGTGCTGATCACTGAGTAAGACCCCATGACTTCCTTGCCTGCACCCTTGCGCTGGCTGTACTCCCTTGAATGGCGCCGGGGCTTCTTCGACTGGGCACGCAGCGACGGCGTGACCTGGGTCTATATCTTCAAGGTCCTGGCCGCCGCGTTCCTCACCCTGTGGCTGGCCATGCGCCTGGAGCTGCCGCAACCGCGCACGGCGATGATCACCGTGTTCATCGTCATGCAGCCGCAGAGCGGCCAGGTGTTCGCCAAGAGCTTCTATCGCTTTCTCGGCACCCTGGCCGGGTCGGCGGTGATGGTGGCGCTGATCGCCCTGTTCGCCCAGAACACCGAACTGTTCCTCGGTTCGCTGGCGATCTGGGTCGGCATCTGCTCGGCCGGCGCCGCCCGTTATCGCAACTTCCGCGCCTATGGCTTCGTGCTTGCCGGCTACACCGCGGCGATGGTCGGCTTGCCGGCCCTGGCCCATCCGGACGGGGCCTTTATGGCGGCGGTGTGGCGGGTGCTGGAAATCTCCCTGGGGATTCTCTGCTCGACCCTGGTCAGCGCTGCGATCCTGCCGCAGACCGCCAGCGCGGCGATGCGCAACGCCTTGTACCAGCGCTTCGGGGTGTTCGCCCTGTTCGTCACCGACGGTTTGCGCGGCCGCAGCCAGCGCGATGCGTTCGAGAGCGGCAATGTGCGTTTCATCGCCGAAGCGGTAGGCCTGGAAGGCCTGCGCAGCGTCACGGTGTTCGAAGACCCGCACATGCGCCGGCGCAACGGCCGCCTGAGCCGTTTGAACAGCGAGTTCATGGGCATCACCACCCGCTTCAACGCCCTGCATCAGTTGCTCGAGCGCCTGCGCGGCAGCGCCGCCGAGTATGTGCTGGCGGCGACCAAACCCGGGTTGCAGGACCTCGCCGAACTGCTGGACGGTTTCTCCGGCCGCGCCCTGACCAGCCCCGATGCCGCGCGCCTGGCCGAACAGCTGGCGAGCTACAAGGCCGAGCTGCCGGCGCGGGTGCGCAGCATGCGCGCGCTGTTCCAGGAGCACGAGCCGAGCGATGCCGAGCAACTGGATTTCCACACCGCCTATGAGCTGCTCTATCGCTTCGTCGACGAGTTGCACAGCTATGCCCAGACCCACGCGTCCCTGGCCGAACACAGCCACGAGCGCGAGCGCTGGGACGAGCCCTTCACCCCGCAGACCAACTGGCTGGCCTCGGCCGCCTCGGGGATCCGCGCCTCGTTCATCCTGATCGTGCTCGGCAGCTACTGGGTCGCCACCGCCTGGCCCAGCGGCGCCACCATGACCCTGATCGCGGCGGCCACCGTCGGTCTCTCGGCGGCGACGCCGAACCCGAAACGCATGGCCTTCCAGATGGCCTGCGGCACCTTGATCGGGGCCGTGGTCGGCTTCGTCGAGATGTTCTTCGTGTTCCCCTGGATCGACGGTTTTCCGCTGCTGTGCGTGATGCTGGCGCCGGTGATCGTGCTCGGTTCGTTCCTCGCTTCACGCCCGCAGTACGCTGGCGTGGGCCTGGGGTTGCTGATCTTTTTCAGCACCGGTTCGGTGCCGGACAACCTGACCGTCTACAACCCCTACGCCTTCATCAACGACTACATCGCCATGATCATGGGCATGCTGGTCTGTGCCGCCGCCGGGGCGATCATCCTGCCGCCCAACAGCCGCTGGTTGTGGCGCCGCCTGGAGCAGGACCTGCGCGGCCAGGTGGTGTACGCCATCAGCGGCAAGCTCAAGGGCCTGGCGTCGAGCTTCGAAAGCCGCACCCGCGACCTGCTGCACCAGGCCTATGGCCTGGCGGCGGGGCAGCCGCAGGTGCAGCGCGAGCTGCTGCGCTGGATGTTTGTGGTGCTGGAGGTGGGGCACGCCATCATCGAGCTGCGCAAGGAGCAGGCGATCCTCCCGGTGCACCCGGCCTATGCCGAATCCCAGCCATGGCGCCAGGCGATCCGGGTGATGGGCCGCTCGTTGGTGCGGCTGTTCCTGCAACCGGGCCAGAGCAACCTGGAGCGCGCGCTGGTCGCGGTCGATCACGCGATCAGCCGGGTCCAGGCCAGCGACGAACCCTTCGCCCCGCACTTCGATACCTCGGTGTTGCGCCGGGTGAAGAGCTACCTGCACTTCATCCGCAGCTCATTGCTCGACCCGCAATCGCCGCTGGCCGCCTATGCCGCGCCGCCAGCCGTACAGGCCCCGCCCCAAGGACTTGAACATGCCTCGTGAAATCGCCTTCCACGGCGTGTACATGCCGACCATGACCCTGATGTTCTTCATTGCCGCGGCCCTGGCCTGGGCCCTGGACCGCTTCATCTCGGGTTATGACCTGTACCGTTTTTTCTGGCACCCGGCGCTGCTGCGCCTGAGCCTGTTCTGCTGTCTGTTCGGCGCCATGGCGCTCACTGTTTACCGTTGAGAGTCCCACGATGAAAAAGTTTTTCAGCCTGCTCGCGACCCTGCTGGTGCTGGCCCTGGCCCTGTGGATCGGCCGCACCCTGTGGGTGCATTACATGAACACGCCGTGGACCCGCGACGGCCGGGTGCGCGCCGACATCATCAACGTCGCCGCCGACGTCACCGGGGAAGTGGTGGACGTGCCGGTGCGCGACAACCAGCTGGTGAAAAAGGGCGACCTGCTGATGCAGATCGACCCCGAGCACTACCAGATCGCGGTCAAGCAGGCGCAGTCGCTGGTGGCTTCGAGAAAGGCCACCTGGGAGATGCGCAAGGTCAACGCCCACCGCCGCGCCGACCTGGACAACCTGGTGATCTCCAAGGAAAACCGCGACGACGCCAGCAACATCGCCGACTCGGCCCTGGCCGACTACCAGCAGGCCCAGGCCCAGCTGGAGGCCGCGGAACTCAACCTCAAGCGCACCCAGGTGCGCGCCGCGGTGGACGGCTACGTCACCAACCTCAACGTGCACCGCGGCGATTACGCGCGCATCGGCGAGCCGAAGATGGCGGTGGTCGACATGCATTCGTTCTGGGTCTACGGCTTCTTCGAGGAGACCAAGCTGCCCCATGTGCGCGTCGGCGATAAGGCCGATATGCAGCTGATGAGCGGCGAGGTGCTCAAGGGCCATGTGGAGAGTATTTCCCGCGGCATCTACGACCGCGACAACCCGGAAAGCCGCGAGCTGATCGCCGATGTCAACCCGACCTTCAACTGGGTACGCCTGGCCCAGCGCGTGCCGGTGCGCATCCATATCGATGAAGTGCCGGAAGGCGTGCTGCTGGCTGCGGGGATTACCTGCACCGTGGTGGTGAAGGAGGGCGGGGAGGCGCAGTGATCGGGCCGCTGCCGGGCGTGCCTGCACGGCATCTCTGGCGAGCCGGCTCCCGCGATATCTTGCGGGAGCCGGCGGGCGACCAGACGCTAGCGCGCCGGGGGAACCAGGGTTACTTGTAGCTTTTCTGCATGATCGCCAGGGACTTCTTCGCCGTGGCTTCCAAGCCGTCGTTAACGTGGTTGATGGCGGCCACCAGCTTCGGGTTCTGCAGTACGTCGACGCCGGGGTAACGCTGCTGGGCCAGGCGCGAGACGATGATGTACTGGGTCACCGCGTAATGCAGATCGAACTTGCCGCTGTCCCGGGCCTTGGCGATGGCCGCTTTGACAAAGGCCTGGCGCTCGGCCGTCGTCATGCCCTTGAACAGGTCGGGGATATCGAAATGGATCTCGGCCGAGAAAATGGCCACCTCCTCAGCCCGCGCCTCGTCGTACATCACCTGCTTGCTGGTCACCCGCGCCTTCAGCTCGCTGAAGTGTTGTTCGCCTTCGGCCAGTTGCTCAGGGCTCATCTTGCCTTTCAAGGCATCCAGCTGGCTGGTGTCTTCAGTGTTATCGATAACCTTCAGCCAGGCGTAGGCCTTCACCAGGTCGCCAGACTCTTCGGCGGCGTCGGCCAGGCTCTGCTGCGGTTCCGGGTTGCCATGCAGGGCCGAGCGCTCCAGCCAGCGCACCGCCAGCTGCCGGTCCTGGGGGATGTCCTTGTCGCCGAACCAGTAGGTGGCGTACATGCCGTACTCGGCGCACCAATCGTTCTGCGACGCCGAGTAGGCGATGTAGTTGAAGGACTCGCGGTCGCGCTCGGCCTTGGGTCTGTCCGTTTCCTGATCGGTGCTGGTGGACAGGTAGCAGAAGGCCCGGGTGTAGTTCGGCGCGGCCATGGCGAAGCAGCTCTTGGCGCTCTTGAAGTCCTCGGCCTCGTACAGCTTGTAACCGGCACCGTACAGCACATCGGCGTCCATGGCCGGGTTGCAGTACTCGTTGGCGCTGACCTTGGGCAAGACGCTTTCCAGCGTCAGCTTGGGCAGGGTGTCATTCAGTTCGGGGATTTTCGGCTCGGTCTTTTCCGGAGCCGTGGTGGCGCAGGCCGCCAGCAAGACAGCCAATGCCAGTGGCAGCACGTTGAACAATTTCAATGGATATTCCCTGATCTGCGATTGAATGAAGAGACGCATGGAATGCAGCAGGGACAGGACGGGAGAGGGGGAGCTTGAGCAGTTCCGTGCTTCAGTGTCGACGCCAGCGATTCCATGCTGCTTGAGCGCGGGCGCTCAAGACCGGGGATTCTACTGGGTTTGAGAGGGCGTACAACCGAAACCGCAGCACCTGTTTGGCCACGGCAAAGGGCTCTTGGGCCTTGCGCACGCGACACCTCGGCGGCGCTTCAAAAGAAGTAGCGCCAGCCTCTCAAGCTATTGCTTGCGCTTGGCCAGGATGGTTTTGGCCTTGGCCACGGTCTCTTCCACGCTCAGGTCATCATTGACCAGCAAGGCATGCAGTGCCGGGTCCTGCCACAGGTCCACGGCCGGCCCGGTACTTTGCACAAGGCGGGAAATCAAGGCGTAGGCCACCACTTGGCCTCGCGTGTGGAACTTCGGGTAGAGGTCCAGCATGTCCACCAACTGGGCCACGAAAGCATGCCGTTGCACAGGGGACATGCCCTCGAATACCTCCGGGTGGCTGTAGTACAGATCTCCTGAGCTCAGGGCGATGAGGTCCTTGCGCAGCGCCTGCTCAATATCCTTTTCGGGGGTGAGTTGGCTGAGCAGCCGGGTGTAGTGCTGCTCGCCCTCGGCCATTTGCTGAGGGCTCATTTTGCGCTGCACGGCCTCGATTGTTTTTGCCTCATTCAGGACCCTGGCCCAGGCATAGGCCACCGGGAAATGGTCCTGTTCGCTGCTCCAGCGCACCATGTCCTGTTGCGCGTCCTGGTCGCCGTGCCGAGCGGCGCGCTCAAGCCAGCCCATGGCCAATTCCTTGTTCGGTGGCTGGCCCAGCTTGCCAACGCTGTAGATGTCGTACAGGCCTGCTTCCGCGCAGGATTCATTGTGCTTGGCGGCGTAGGCGATGTAGTTGAAGGCTTCGCTTTTGTCATAGTTGTTTTGCCTGGCGCCGACAATCTTGCCCAGGATGCACAAGCTCGTGGTGTAGCAGGGGGCGGCCATGATCAGGCAACTGCGGGCCATTTTTATTTCCTTGCTCGCCAGCAAGGTACGGCCTGCGCCATACAGTACCTCGTCCTCATCGATCAGTCGGATGCCGAGGCCGAGCAGCAATTCGCTGTCCATCTCCGGCGTGCAGTACGGGTTGGCCTCGACCTTGGGCAGGATCTGCTCGAGGCTCAGATCCGGCAGGGAATTATTGAGTTTTTCGTCCGGCGACGAGGCATCGCAGCCCAGCAGCAGAGTGAAGATGGCCAAGGGCAGCAGGCTACGACATTTCAATGGAGAGTCCCTGAGGTTCACTGGTAAAGGGAGGACGCCAAGAGGGCATGAGCAGGGGCGGGGTGCAGCCGCTCCGTGCTTGAGGTGCCGCTTCCCTGCGATTGGAGTGCGGGCATTCTACGGGCATCGGCGCGGCATACAACGGTGTCATGCGCGTGATGGCCGGCGTTGAATGCTCAGAGCCTGGCGCTTAATCCGAAACGCTTCATCAGCTGGGTGAACAACCTGACCCCGCCCCCTTGTAGGAGCTGGCACCTACAAGACGGCGGCCATGTATAAGGCCCCTGTAGGCGCGGCCGGCGGTGTTCCCGCTGTTACAGGGCGGCCTGGCCGAGGATCACGTCGGCCTTCTTTACCGCCTCACTCACTTGCAGCTCGGTATCGCTGAGCAGCTCGACAATCTGCGGGTTCTGCAGTACATCGACGCCGGCCTGCTTCAACTGGGCCTGCCGCGCGATGATCACATAGGCGTAAAGCTGGCCACGGGTGCTGAACTCGGGACGGGCGCTCACCGTGGCCACGGCCTGCTCCATGAGCGCATGACGCTCGGCCACCGACAGGCCCTTGAAGGTCTCGGGGTATTCCATATGGATGTTCGCCGAGTACACCGCGATGTTCTCCTCGCGGGCCTCTTTGCGCACGGCGTCCTTGCTGGTGACGATCTTGCCCAGTTGCTCGAAGCCTTGTTCGCCTTCGCTGAGTTGCTGCGGGTTCATCCGTTGTTTCAGGGCGTCGATCTGTGCCTGGTCATCGAGGACCTTGGCCCAGCGGTAGGCCAGCGGCAGATTGCCTTTGTTGCTATGCAGGCGTACCAGGGTCTGTTGCGCATCCGCATCGCCGTGACGCGCGGAGCGTTCCAGCCAGCGCAGGCCCAGGTCGATGTCCGGAGTCTGCCCGCGCATGCCGTAGGTGAAGTTCTGGAACATGCCGAACTCGGCGCAGGCGTCATTCTTCACTGCGGAATAGGCCATGTAGCCGAAGGCTTCGCGGTCGCGCTCGGCGCTGTCCTTGCTGCTGTCCTGTTCCGCGATGCTCGCCAGGTAGCACAGGGCCCGGTCGTGGGTGGGCGCGGCCATGATCAGGCAACTGCGGGCTTGCTCGGGTTTGTCGTCGTTGTACAGCTGGTAGCCGATGCCATACAGCAGATCGCTGTCCAGCTTGGGGTTGCAGTACTCGTTGGCGACGGCTTGCGGCAACAGCTCCTTGAGACTGAGCTGGGGCAGGGTGGCGTTCAGCTCCTCGTCTGGCGACGGCGCGCAGCCGATCAATACAGTGGCCAAGGCCAGCGGCAGCAGGTGTTGAGGTTTCAATGGATATTCCCTGATCGACGATTGAATGGCGGCGAGCATGGAAGAAGGGGAGTTTCAGCGGTGCGCCAGCGATCCATGCGGCCTGATCGAGGCCCTGGAGGCCTCGAGTGCGCGCATTCTACTGGGATTGGGGATGGGCACAACCTGAACCGCGGTGTCTGTGATACTGGCTACTAAAAGACGTTTTCTGGAACCTGTGGAAACGGCCGGGCGACATTTCGCTACCGGTGATCGACCGTCACAGCTTTGCACCCAGGCCAAAACGCTTCATCAGCACCTTGTCCAGCAAGCCTCTGGGCAACAGGCTGGCCATCAAGGGCAATGCGCGGCTGCCATTACCAATCCGAACCAGACGCGCAGGCTTGTCCTGCTGCACCGCCTTGAGCAGCCTGGCGGCAAATTCGTTGGCGGGTGTCGGGTGGTCCTGTGAGGCCCGGGCCCGTGCGCGGATGCCTTCGCGCAGCGGCCACCAGGGCGATTGTTCGGTGAGCAGTTGCTCGGCTTGATGCCCGGCATTCTTGGCGAAGCTCGAGGCGATGGCGCCGGGCTGGACCTCCATCACGCGGATGTCGAACGGCGCCAGCTCCATGCGCAACGCATCGCTCAAGGCATGCACCGCCGCCTTGGAGGCGCAGTAGGCACCGGCAAAAGGCGTGACCAGGACGCCCGACACGCTGCCGATATTCACCACCAGCCCGCGGCTGCGGCGCAGCACTGGAAACATCGCCCGGGTCACGCCGACCAGGGCGAACACATTGGTTTCGAACTGCCGCTGCATGGCCTCGACACCGCCATCCAGCAGCGGGCCCATGGCGCCGTAGCCGGCGTTGTTGATCAGCAGGTCGAGGCCGCCGTGTTGCTGGTTGATGCGCTCGCCCAGGGCGGTGAGCGCCGGCCCATCGTTGACGTCCAGTTGCACCGCGTTGAAACCCGCGGCTTGCAGCATGGCCACGTCTTCGGCCCTGCGGGCGGTGGGCAGGACGGTGAAGCCGGCGGCCTTGAAAGTATCCGCCAGGGCGCGGCCGATGCCGCTGGAACAACCGGTGATCAGCGCAACGGGCATGGCGCGGTCCTTGTGCAAAAAGAGGGAAGGGGGAATCAGTCGGAGAAACTACCCTGCAAGCGCTCGGCGCGAAACTCCAGGGTTTGCGGGCGATAGCCGGGACGCAGCGGTGGCAGGGGCAGGCAGTCTTCCCAATTGGCGCCGGCCTGCAACTCGCCGGGGCCGCGATAACGCGGGGCGCTGTACTGGTTGTCGGCCAGGTTTACCGTGTCGCCCGGCGCATAGGCGGCGACGCGCCAGCGCAGTTCGGTCAGCGGCACATCGTTGCCGTTGTTCATCTTCAACAGCAGCGGGCGATCCGCCGGGCAATGCTCGGGGGCATAGCTGATGCGCAATTCCAGGCGCGCCAGTTGCTGGGCTTCGCGGTTATCCATCCAGACCACCCACACCGCCACCAGGCCCAGGCCGACAGCGGCGGCCATGGACACCGGCAAGGCCTTGGCGGGGTAGCGGACCAGCAGGATCAGCCAGGTGATAACCAGCAGAACGCCGATGAACATGAGGTGAACCTCGGGGGAAATAGTGCAGCCATCCTACCTAAGCGTAGGTGGGATTGACCAACCCTGATCCCGGGACTGAGCCCCCTGGTGACTTATCGGGGGGAGGAGACCGGGATCGCTGTTGTTCGGAAAAACTTTGAAAAGGATTGTTGATTGTATGTTTTTTGAGCATTCGGCAGAGTCGGTTTTCTCGCCAGTTTCGATAGGGAAGTTGAAATGTCTGGGAAACCTGCCGCGCGCGTTGGAGATCCAACCGTCTGTCCTTTGCCTGGCCACGGTACCAATCCGATTACCAGTGGCTCGCCTGATGTCCTCTTTGATCACCTGCCCGTCGCACGGGAAGGTGACCCGACGGCTTGCGGTTCAGCATTGAACGCCAATGTCATTCCCAACGTACTGATCAACGGAAAGCCGGTCGCTGTCCTGGGTTCCCTGGGCAGTCACGGCAATGTGATTGTGGGTGGTTCGGGGACGATCATCATCGGCAACAGTGGCGGCGGTGCGGCGTCTTCCGCAGTAGCCGCATTCCCCTCCGTGCCCGGATTATGTTTGAAGTGCCTGCTGCTGGCCGCTCAGCGCAATCAGACCTTTGTACCGCTGGAAGCCCTGGGGAGCAGCGCATGAGGCGTGTCGGCTCCTTGTTCTGGCGGCTCTCGGAGCCCTCCGGGTCATCGTCCAGACTGCTTGCCCTTATCGATGGTGCCCGCTATCTGACGTTGAACAAACGCCTTGAAGAGGCGGACGACAGCATCCGTTTTCACTGGCTCCTGAGCGCTGGCGCACTGGATGAAATTCGCCATGCCGGCCCGGTACTGGTTGAGTTTCCTGACTCCAGGAGCGGTTTGCGCGGGGCATTCGGCAATTGGCTGGTTACACGAGACCAGCAGGCACCGATGGTTTCCTGGCTTTGGAGTGATCAGCCGTTCGAAACCCTGCGCGACTATCACCAGGACCTGTTGTTCAGCCAAATGCCGGATGGGCGTCGAGCACTGTTTCGTTACTACAGTCCTGAGGTCAGGCGTGCGCTGGACAAGGTGATATCACCCTCCCAGATCCAGCAGCTCATGCGTCATGTCCAGGACTGGCTGGTCTGGCAACCCCTGCAAGGTTGCTATCTCAGCTACGGCGTCGAGCAAGTGGGGGAGCAACATGCTTGAGTTGAGTGCCGAACAGCTTTCACAACTGGATGACATTCGTCAGAACGAAGTATTTGAGCGGCTGTTACTGGAAGTACAGCAAGAGAACCCTGAGTGGTTGTCCAGAAAGGGGCTGATGCCGGCTTTGCAGATGTTGAAAGACCTGCGTGAGCGTGCGTGGGGTTTTGGCATCAGGGAGCCCGAGTCCGTCGAGCATTTTCTGCGGCATGGATTGACCTTTACCGACTTTGACAAGCAGCCGGCCTTTATCGAGTTCATGAACAGGCCTGTAGCGGATAGCCCCGAGCGGCGGTTCGAGGATTACGAGGATATCGTGGTGTTCAGGATGAACATGCAGCACTGGCGGGACATGCAAGCCGTCGGGGAGATTCGACCATGAGTGGATTGGGGATTCTGCCAAGCACAGGGCCCATGGCTCTACGCATGACGCCTCGCTTGGGGCCACGTTTACCATTCGAGATTCCAACCCCGACTCCCAGGCTGCCGATGCCCCCTCCACGGCCAATGCCGATGCCGACGCCCAGGCCCACTCAGCCACTGCCGGCGCCCCGGCCAATCCCGCAGCCCGTCCCTTTGCCGCAGACGCAACCCCAGGCAAAACCCAGGGTGGATGCGCCTCCGACGACCGCTGAACGGACTCGGGAAGCCGAGCGCGACTGCAAGGCCAAGCGGGACAAGGACTGTGTGAAATGCCCCCCCGAGCAGGGGACCATGACGATACCCAATAACGGCAAAGGTCATAGTATGTCCGCCCAGTCCGCGCTCTATCAGGCGTGGGTGACTGCTTTCCCGACGCCCTACGAGTGGTGGTGGAACAACACCTGGTGGGATGGTTTCGACAAACCGCGTTGCACCTTGCTGGAAGCCAAGGCCAATTATGCGTTCATGTTCATTCCGCTTATCGGGCTGCCGCGCCCCTGGGCCAATGTGGAGAAAACCCTGATTACCCCGGCCGAGATACATTCCCTGAAAGCCCGGCCCAGCCCACCGGTTTCGGTGGAATGGCATTTCCTGCAAAGGGTGGTCTATGAGTATTGTGCCGAACAGTACGCAGAGAAGGGGCTTACCAACCTGACCGCCTACTGGAACCCGATGCCGGGCACCAAGGATCATGATGAGTACATCAAGCAACGTGCAAAAGAGCAGAAAGAGTGGGATGAGTACCGCCGTGAAAATCCCGACCGTGTTTTTGAAGCCTGACTGAGGACGAGCGCTTGTTCAGAAAATTTTCATTCGTTCTGCGTTTCGACAAACAGAAGATCTCCGCGGTCCCGCATGAGGAGCAGCTGGAAAGAGCCGAGCGCTTTTTCCAGGGCCTTGGCGAGATTCATCCTCTGTTGCAGGACTGGTATCTGCAGGCCGGTTCCAGGGAGGAGTCGCTGCGCAAGCGGATCAATGACGACTTCGAGTACCTGCGTGAAGAAGCGCGGAGCAACCATAACGACGACTTCCCCACGAAGTTGCAGTTTTCCGTGTGGAATGGCCTGGATGATCCCCTCAAGGGTGGGTTGGCCTTTCATTACAACGCCCACGACCTGGACTCAGTCGCCAGCATGCGCTTCGAAGATGGCGGGGCGCTTGTGGCAGCCATTCCCGATGTGAGACCGATAGTGATCAGGGTGATTCAGTTGGCCGTTGAACTGTGGCCTGAACTTGACTGGTGTGTGCTGGCGCCAAAAGACCACTATTTGCGCACCAAGGTGTTCAAGGACCGGCAGACCGTCGGCTGGGTCGGGTTTTGTCCACACGTGTTGCGGGCCGGGGATTTTCCGAGCGCCGACCAGCTCATCGACATTCCAAAACGCGGCACGCTGATCGTGAGTTGTCCACAGGTGATGGATGAGGGCAAACGGGCTGATGTCCAGCGAGTGGCGGAGATCGATATCAAGCTGGTGGAGCTGGGGTATTTGCCACTGTTCATGAACTAGGTCGGTGGGCCTCGCCAGGGCACAAAAGAATCCCCCGTCCAGCCGGCTGCGGATAGGAACCACAGCCAGCTGGAAGGTGCTGTGACAGTGCTACTGCATCCGTACCCGCGCGCCACGTCAGTGCTTAGTCAGTTTCAACAGCGTATACATGATCGAACCCCAGACCAGAAGCACGACATCCATCCAGTTTCTGATGGTCAGCAGGCGCTGGAGATGGGGAGGGAAATTGTCTACGTCTTCCGAGGAAAGAAAGCCTCTGCGAACCGCAGGGCCGGGCCAAAGCATCGATCCTCGAACGGCTGCCAGCATTAGAAAATGCGTGAACCATCCCTCGTGAGGAAGGCTGTCGGTCCAGCGATAAAAGTGCTGGCTTCTCCGTAGGGCTTCCAGCATCTCTTTCAGGTATCGCCGGCTTAGGTAGTAGCTGAAGGAGAGGTTTGTCACGGCCAGCAACAATGGACATAACAAAAGGATGAAGGCGAGCCAGGAATGCCAGAATTGTTGCCCTGTCATGGCGATGTCTGTTCGCAAAGATCTTGTGCATGCATAAAAGCTTTCCATGGATAGTTGGGAAGGTGCACTGGTCAGTGGTTGCAGATGAATGACTAAAGCTTTATCAGCAGGTACACAAATGTGCCCCACACGACAATCACGCCATCGAGCACGTTCTGTGTTTTTAAAAGGCGCTTGTACTGCGGTGGGAAGTTGCGCACATCGTCTGGGGAAATTATCCCCCTGCGTATTCCCGGCCCAGGCCAGAACATCATGCCCCTGAGTTTTGCGAACATCAGATAGCGAGGATGCCATCCCTGATGAGGCAGGTAGGTTGCCCAGCCTGCGAAATAGTTACTCCCCTTTAGCGCACCCAGCATCCCGTCGAGGTAGCGTCGACTCATGTAGTAGCTGAAGAGGAGACTGATGAGGGCAAGCAAAAGCAAGCCTCCAGTCAGAATAAGGGCGATTAGCGGAGGGAGCGTATGCATCGTCAGCCCGTCAACTTCAGCAACGCATACATGATTGCGGACCAGACGAAAAGAATACCGTCCAATCTGTTCTGTATGCTCAGAAGGCGTTTGAGTCGGGGGGGGAAGTTGTGTACATCCTCCGGTGAAAGTAGTCCTTTACGTAGTCCTGGACCGGGGCAGAGCATCATTCCTCTTACGCGGCCAAACATCAGAAAGTGTTCGAACCATCCCAAATATTGAAGCCTGTCAGTCCATCGATGGAAATAGCGGCTCCGCTGAAAGGCCTCGAGCATTTCCCGCAAGTAGCGCTGGCTGAGGTAGTAGCTGAATGCAAGGCTTGTGGCGGCTAACAGAATCGGACCTAGCAAAAGCGCAAAGGCGAGCCAGGAGTGCCAGAACTGTTCTGTCATCATGGGAGTGTTCTCTCGTAAAGAATTTCACCCATTTTTTCTCCATATGCGCCAAGAGTATCTGACCCAAGCCATGCTCCAGTGCCTATCAGAATGGCACCGCAGATCACTCCTCCTACCCCGCCGAATGCAGCACAGACAAATGTACTCCCTACATATCCGGCGTTCGCCCCTAGGTTTCCTCCGAATGCAGATCCCGCAAACTTCCCCGTCTCAGTAAACATCACCTTCCTGCAACTCTCATCACCCGACCCCGCCTGACAAACCTCCTGAATCCTCAACGCCGACGACACCCCGCCAATCGCAATGCCGATGTATCCACCCGTCTGCATGTACTTCGCCGCGCGGCTGACGGCGTTCACGTGGGTGGCGTATCCCGGGATCTGGCCGGGGGCGCCGGCTTTGTTCCAGTGGTGTACCAGGCTGCGGCTGGAGAGGCCGAGGGCGGTTTTCAGTTTGGGGTGGTCGCCCAGGGGCGTGTAGCCGCGCAGGCGGGTGGAGGTCAGCAGTTGTGCGTCCAACTGCGCCAGCAGGCGCCGGCGGCGGGCGAGGAAATCGGGGGATCTGAGGTGGCCGTGTTGGCGGTAGCTGTCCTGATGCAGGCGTTCCATGTCTTGCAAGGTCTCGCGTAGTTTGTCCAGGTGTTTACCCATCACCGAGGTGCCGATGCCCAGCCAGGTCGAGGCCTGGCTGGTGAAGCTGGCGATCTCGGCCTGATGGCGAACCATGAAGTCGGCGGCTTCGGGTGTCAGGGGGGCGAGAGCGATCTTAACCTGCTCGGCGGCGAGCATGAGTTGCGCTTCCTCGTAGGTGCAGGCGTGGTTGGCCGGATCGCTGAGTACGATCAGGCTGCCGGCTTTGACCGTATCGCCAAGGCCTGGATTGAGGGCCAGGTATTTGGCCAGGACGCCGGGTGAGGGGCTGTCGAACAGGTGGCGCTGCAACTCGCTCAGCGGCATGCTCCGGGGCACGATGTAGAAGCCGGGAGCGACAGGTGTAGAGGGCTGGACCTGTGAGGGTTTCGCAGGAGCGTCTAGGCCTTGAGGCGTGGTCAGTATCGAGGTGTTCTTTATCCGTGCACCCGGCAGCGGAGGATTCGGGTTGGCAGGGCGCAGCACGCGAGGCATCGGGGTCGGTTCGCCACGGGAATCGGTGGTGTATTTGTTGCCGGAGGGTTGCTCAGCCATCGGTCTTTGTCCCGTGGCTGTGGCAGGCACCATGGTCGGTGCAGGCAGCACTTTCGGTTGCCTTTTCTTGCGTGTGTATCCGCTGCCCCATCGCTGTTTTCGCTGTGTGTCTTTACCTCCCGAAACCCTAATGAGCTGCATGGATGAAGTCGTTGAGAGCTATCTGAAACGCCCGGCGGCGCTTTCTAAATGTCTCGTAGGAATGGCTGAACGCCTATCCCTGTAGCCGCTGCCGAGCCCTGGCGAGGCTGCGATCGACCGCGCAGCGGGCGCAGGGTCTTGAGATCGCTGGAGGACCTTCGGTCCTATCGCAGCCTCGCCAGGGCTCGGCAGCGGCTACAGGGATGTGAGCATTCGAGAGGCGCGCGGGCATAAAAAAGCCCCCGCCCAACCGCCTGCGGATAGGGGACGCAGTCGGTCGGACGGGGGGCAAGGACTTGCTGACAACGACTCCCTGCTTTTACTTGCAGCTTGCCGCTTGAAGCTTGTCGCTGTGGTTACTGGGCGATGGTTTTCACCGCGACGCCGCGTTCCACCGGAGTGGAGCGGCCGTAGATGTCTTCGAAGCGTTCGATGTCGTCTTCGCCCAGGTAGCTGCCCGATTGCACTTCGATGATCTCCAGCGGGATCTTGCCCGGGTTACGCAGGCGGTGCACCGAGGCGATCGGGATGTAGGTGGACTGGTTTTCGGTGAGCAGGAACACGTTTTCGTCGCAGGTGACTTCGGCGGTGCCGCTGACCACGATCCAGTGTTCGGCGCGGTGGTGGTGCATCTGCAGAGACAGGCACGCGCCCGGCTTGACCGAGATGTGCTTGACCTGGAAGCGCCCGCCCATGTCCACCGAGTCGTAGGAGCCCCACGGACGGTAGACCTCGCAGTGGTTCTGGGTTTCGCTGCGGCCCTGTTCGTTGAGGGTGTTGACCATCTGCTTCACGCCTTGGACCTTGTCCTTGTGGGCGATCATCATGGCGTCCTTGGTTTCGACGACCACGATGTTTTCCAGGCCGATCACCGACACCAGCTTGCCGTTGCCGTGGATCATGCAGTTGCGGCTGTCCTGGATCACCACGTCGCCCTTGCTGACGTTGCCGTTGACGTCCTTTTCATGCACGTCCCACAGCGACGACCAGCAGCCCACGTCGCTCCAGCCGGCGCTCAGCGGCACCACGCAGGCGCGCTGGGTCTTTTCCATCACCGCGTAGTCGATGGAGTTGTCCGGGCAGCAGGCGAAGGTGGCCGGGTCGACGTCCACGGTGTCGGCGTCCTGGGCACTGCGTTCCAGGGTCAGCAGGCAGGTGTCGTAGATGTCCGGGTCGTGCTTTTTCAGCTCTTCGAGGAAGCGGCTGGCGCGGAACAGGAACATGCCGCTGTTCCAGAAGTAGCCGCCGGCCTCGACGAACTCGGCGGCGCGCTTGACGTCGGGTTTCTCGACGAAGTGCGAGACGCGGCTCACGCCTTCCGGCAGCAGCGCATCGTTGGTCGACTTGATGTAGCCATAACCGGTTTCCGGCTTGGTCGCCGGCACGCCGAACAGCACCATCTCGCCACGCTCGGCGGCCACGGTGGCCAGGGCCAGGGCGCGTTGCAGGGCTTTCTGGTCTTCCAGCACGTGGTCGGCCGGCAGCACCAGCATCAGCTCGTCACGACCTTCGTTGACCAGCATCATCGCGGTCAGGGCCACCGCCGGCGCGGTGTTGCGGCCGAACGGCTCCATCAGGATGCGCTGGGCTTCGAGTTTGCGCGCCGCCAGCTGCTCGTTGACGATGAAGCGGTGGTCCTTGTTGCAGACCACGATCGGCGTGTCCATGCCTTCGAACACCAGGCGCTCGAGGGTTTGCTGGAACAGTGTGTGTTCGCCGGTCAGGGCGAGGAACTGTTTAGGGAATTGCTTACGCGAAAGCGGCCAAAGACGTGAGCCACTACCACCTGACAAGATCACCGGAATCATGTTGTTACTCCTTCAAAAATCGTTTGGGTTAGAGCTACTGCGTTCTGTCGTTTCACTCTCTTGTTTTTGTTGCTTGCCGGGCGGTGTATGCCGATCCCTGTAGCCGCTGCCGTCAGGCTGCGAACGATCGCGAAGCGGTCGTGACTCAGGCGCTACGGTCTTGCTGAAAGACCGCGTGAGCCGTTTTCACGATTGCTGCGCAACCGATCGCAGGCTTCGCCAGCGGCTACAGAAATGGCCTTCACCTGCCCGATCGATCCATCAGCGGGTCGAGACCGGGCGCTTGACCCAGACTGGCGACAGGCTGCTGCCATTGCCGGTGACGTAGAGCACCGCGGCTTCGCCGCGCTCCAGGGCGACCGGCTTGAGGTCGCTGACTTTTTTCTCGCCTTCGTACAGCGCGAAGCTGACTTTCACCGGGTTGATTTCACGTTCGCCACGGCCCTTGGCGGCCACCGACTGGACCACGTCGGTCTTGCCATCGGCGGTCTTCAGGGTCAGGGCCTTGTCGCTCAGGTTCTGCACCCGGACCAGGGACTTCTGCTTGTTCTTGAACGGCGGTTCTTCGATCAGCTGCGGCTGGCCGCTGGCGTTGTTGACCAGGGTGTAATAGTGGTCGGCGGCGAGTTTCACCGGCAGGCTCTGGCTGCCGACCTTGGCGGTGTAGTCGCCGCCGGGCATGAAGCTGAAGTCACTGCTGGCCAGCGGCGCGACGTCGCTGACATTGGTGCTGCCGACGGTGGCGCTGACTTCCTGGTTGCTGGCGTTGTAGATGCGCACGAAGGACGAGCCCTTGGGCGCGGTCGGGCCGTACAGCGCGGCGTCGCCACCGGCGAAGGCGGGCAGGGACAGGACGCTCATGCCGGCAGCTAGTGTGATTGCCTTGGCGAGACGACGCGGAGTGATAGTGAAAGTCATGGTGTACCTCTCTTTCAGTTTTGCGCCCGATCGGGCGTCTCGGATTTGTTGAGTGCAGCTACGTTCTGTTGGCGGGCGCCGGCTTGTTTGAGCTCTGCGACCCACTGCGGGTCGGCGTCGCCGATATCGTTATTGACCGGCAGATATCGTTCGGGGAACTCCCAGATCAGCACCTGGGGCGGGCTGTTCTTGAAGGCATCGCTTTTCAGGTAGCTGAGCATCGGCAACACCGGGCCGTGGCCGTCTTCGGCGTAGCTGACCACGTCGCTGTGCAGGGCCTGCTTGAGCGCGCCGACGAAGTTCCAGTTCGGGTTGGCGCTGTAGCTGGTGCCCACCAGGGCCACCGGCACTTCGTTGTCGGCGAACAGCGCGTCGTCGGCGGCCGGCTGATCGTCGGCGGCGCGGGTCACGCGTTTCTGCAGCGGCTCCTTGGCCGGCATCAGGTTTTCGAACAGCGGGTCCAGGGGCAGGAACAGGCGCAGGTCGCCCTTGTGCACCACGGTCTGCTCGGCTTCGGTGACGAAGCGTTGCGGCTGGCCCATCAGCGGTGCCTTGTCGGCAATCGCCTTGGCCAACTGGTTGGCGGCGACTTCGGCGCCGGCCGGGGTCCAGTGGGTGTCGGTGCGCAGGAACACTTGCTGGCCGTTCTGCTTGGCCTGTTGCAACGGGCCCAGCAGGTCGGGGGCGAGGATCTTGTCGGCCGCCACCCGGGCGTGGAAGTCCTGGTAGAGGTTGGCGTGGATGCTGGCCGGCTGGACGTCGCCCAGGTGTTCCGGGTACAGGCGCACCTTGGCCGGCACGATCGCCATCACCAGTTTCACGCCTTTCTCTTTCAGGGCCTGGCGCACGCCTTCGACCAGCGCGTAGTTGCCTTGCAGGTTGAGTTCTTCGTTGACGATCGGGTGGAACTCTTCATCGCTGTACAGCCACTGGTCGCGGCCGAGCACCACGCCCGGACGACCTTCGTTGAACAGCTTGAAGTCCAGGGCCGCCCATAGGTTGGTGCCCAGGCGCTTGATCGGGAACTCGTCGTCGTAGTGGGTTTCCACAGCCTTGGCCCAGCGACCGTTGAGCACAGTGGCGTCGTTGTTGGTGCTGAAGCCGAAGAAGCTGCGCACCGACCACAGGCCCAGGACCATCAGGGTCACCAGGAACAGGGCAATGTAGAAGACGCGTAATGAGCGGGTCATGGTCAGATCCCTCAGAACTGGAAGTAAAGGAACGGCGAGAAGCTTTGCGCCGAGAGTTTGAGAATCGAGGCGATGAACAGCAGCAGCACCAGGGCGCGCATCACGTAACGCGGCCAGTCGGCGACCCAGTAGGCCGGCTGGACCTGGGCTTCGACGCCCACGGTGTAGCCCGGCTGGTGGATGCTGTCCGGCTTGTCCCCCGGTACGGCCTTGATCAGGCCAGGCTGGGCGGTGGCCGGACCGTCGGCCTCGGTGTTGATTTCAGGCTTGCTCTTGACCGGTGTCGGGTTGCGATACAGGTCACGCAGGCCGAAGAACGCCAGGGTGGCGTAGGCCACGACCAGGGTCGCCACTTGCAGGCCGGTGAGGCTGGCGCGGTTGAGTTCCGACAGCGACCAGTCGCCGAAGCTGAACATGGCGCCGTACATGCGACCGGCGACGTGCAGGTTCTCGGCGCGGAAGATCACCCAGCCCATCACCACCAGCAGGAAGGTCAGCGCCCAGCGGATCGGATTCAGCGTGCGTGGCGTGGTGTTGATGCCCAGCGCCTTCTCGATCGCCAGCCACATGCCGTGCCAGGCGCCCCAGACCACGTAGGTGATGTTCGCGCCGTGCCACAGGCCACCGAGCAGCATGGTCAGGAACAGGTTGCGATAGGTCATCAGCGTGCCTTTGCGGTTGCCGCCCAGGGTGATGTACAGGTAGTCGCGCAGCCAGGTGGACAGGCTGATGTGCCAGCGCCGCCAGAACTCGGTGATCGACTGGCTGATGTAGGGCTGCTTGAAGTTTTCCATGAAGCGGAAACCCATCATCAGACCCAGGCCGATGGCCATGTCGCTGTAGCCGGAGAAGTCAAAGTACAGCTGCGCGGTGTAGGCCAGGGCGCCCAGCCAGGCGTCGCCCGTGGTCGGGTTCTGCAGGGCGAAGCAATGGTCGGCGACCACCGCCAGGGTGTCGGCGATGAACACTTTCTTGATGAAGCCCTGCATGAAGCGCGTGCAGCCTTCGGAGAACTTGTCCAGGGTGTGGGTGCGGTTGTTGAACTGGTCGGCCAGGTCGCGAAAACGCAGCACGGGGCCGGCGATCAGGTGCGGGAAGATCGCCACGAACGCCGCGAAGTCGATCAGGTTGCGGGTCGCCGGGGTGTCGCCGCGATAGACGTCGATGATGTAGCTGATGGACTCGAAGATGTAGAACGAGATACCGATCGGCAACAGCACGTGGGTCAGGATGAACGGCTCCAGACCCATGGAGGTCATGATCGCGTTAATGCTGTCCACGCCGAAGTTGGCGTACTTGAAGTAGCCGAGGATGCACAGGTCCACCGCCACGCCGAGCAGCAGCCAGCGCTGGGCCGGCTTGGTCCTGACTCCGGCGGCGCCGACTTTCAGGCCGATCCAGTAGTTCCACAGGGTGACGCCGGCGAACAGCGCCAGGAAGTCCACCCGCCACCAGGCATAGAACACGTAGCTGGCGATCAGCAGCAGCAGGTTGCGATAGCGTTGCCCGCTCAGGTAGTACAAGCCGAGAAAGATCGGCAAGAACAGGAACAGGAACACATTGGATGAGAAAACCATCCCGATCTCTCCATGTTTGACCAACAGTAAAGGGCCGGAGCCCCCCCCAAACCCCCCCGTGAAAAACCGGGGAGGCGTATTGCATTCATCACATGCCTTGGCTGCGGCTATGAGTCTTGCGTGTCCTGTAGGAGCGAGCTTGCTCGCGAAAAAACTCAACGATGACGCGGTGTCGGTTGAATCGCCGCTTTGCGGCTATCGCGAGCAAGCTCGCTCCTACAGGGTTTTGCGTGTTTCTTACGAACCCTTGTTGCCCTTCTCATGCGAGGGGTCGTAGACCTTGGTCAGGTCGCCGCCCAGGCGGAAGGTCTTGAACGGTTGCATCTTGTGCTTGCGTTTGAGCACATCCGGGGCGCAGGTGTAGAGGCTGCAGAAGGGTTCGAGCCAGGCGAATTTCGAGTCGACCTTGAGGTCGGTCATGTCCTGTTCCTTGCCGTTCTTCTCTGCGAATTCGTCCGGATCCTTCACCCCGGCCAGCACCCGCTCGCCCAGGCGTTTCAGCGCGCCGTTGTTTTCCTGGCGCAGGTCGACACCGTTGACCTGGGCGAAGCTGGCGATCATCGCCAGCGGCGGCAGGGCGTAGTTGTGATAGGCCAGGGCGCGTTGCTGGCGCTTGAGTTCGTTGGGCAGGAAACCGTCGGCATCGACCTGGTTGGCGCCGACCTTGTATTCCTTCACGGCCCAGTCGAACAGGTCGCGGCGGTTGGTCGCCACGGCGGTGGCCATCACCGACCAGGCGGCCCAGTACGAGTGGTTGTTGGTCTTGTCCAGCGGCAGGTTGTCCCAGTCGCTGACCACCTGGTCGGCCATCTTGCTGAACCAGGCCTCGATCTGTTGCGCTTGCTGCTGGTGGGTAGCCAGCGGATGGGAGTCGGAGAACTTCAGGCGCAGGTAGGCCGAAGCCATGCTGCCCAGGGCCCATTTGCGCATGGACTTGCCGGTGTGGTTGAAGTCCTTGGACATCAACGCATCGGCCTGGGCCCAGGCGCTCAGCCAGCTGAGGGTGCAGTCCAGTTGTTCCGGACGGCCGTCGCGCATGAACTGCATGACCCGCTTGCTGGTGCCGCGCTCGATCTTGGTGATGTCGGCGGTGCTGTCGCGAAAGGCCTTTTCCGATTGTTCGTTGAGGGTCGCGCGGGCCTTGTCCGAACCTTCGTACTTGCTGCGAAATTGCAGCGAGCCGGTGTAAGGCGCGGGCATGGTGTCGCAGCCTTCGCTGTGGTCGCCGCTCTTGAATTTATCCACCGGCGCGTAATACCCCTGGGGCGGACGCAGTGGGGCCGCGGCCTGGGTGGCGCCGGCGAACAGCGCCAGGCTCAACAGGCTCGGGGCCAATAACTGTTTCAGCGTTTTGCTTTGCATAGGAACCTCATTGCCCGATTTGCGCGGTGCGTTGACCGGCGTCCGGGAATACGTTGCGTTTGCAAATTTTCGCTTCGACTTTTTGCGCCGCGGCGCCCGCTTCCGGACCCTGGACTTCGACCGCCAGCAGGTTCTGCGAGGCCCAGTCTTCGTCGGTGCGCAGTTCAAAGGCGAAACGCCCGTCGGTGTCGGATGTTTCCGGTTTTTCGATCTTGATGTCCTCGTGGCGCCCGTTCATGTACCAGAGGGTGGCTTGCAGGGTTTTCACCGAGGGGTCGGCGAAGCGGATATCGACCTGGTGGCTGCTGTTGCGCAGGTCCATGTTCTTGCTGTTGACCATCAGCTCGTTCTTGCCGGGCTTGAGGGTGGCGCTGGCGCTCATTTGCGCCGGCTTGCCTTCGCAGCCGTTGTCGAGCAGGGCCATCATCTGCCGATAGATGGTTTCCTGGTCCAGGCGGTACAGCGGCGAGAATTCCCAGATCAGGATCTTCGGTGGCTTGGTCTGGAATTCCTCGCTGCCCAGGTACTGCAGCATGGAGCCTTCGAAGCCGCCGCCGGGGAAGGCGACGTTGAGAATGTCGGCGCCGATTTCTTCCTGCAGGAAGCCGGCGAAGTTGTAGTTCTTGCCGCTGTGGCTGGTGCCCACCAGGGTGATCTCCGGGTTGCCGGAATCGCCGAACAGGTCGCCGTCGCCGGCTTCACCCTTGGGTTCGGTGGTGAACTGGTCCATGTACTGGATCGCGTAGCTGGTGCCGCAGAGCTGGCCGGCCATGTTGTGCAGGGTGCCGGTCTTGCCCATGCGTCCGGACTTGTGGGTCTCGAACTCACGCTTGGGAATGTCGGCGAAGGCCGGCAGCTGCTTGATCTTCTGCGCCACGATCTTCGCCGTGCGCTGGGCGCCGTACGGGGTCCAGTGCTGGTCGCCGCGGAAGTAGAAATCGTGGGCCGGCAGGGTCTCCGGCAGTTGCTCGTTGGTCAGTGGCGACAGGTCCGGCACCACGTAGCCCATCTGGGCGAAACGGCCGAGCATGCCCTGGTAGTTTTTCAGCGCCTTGTCGTAGTCGAAGCTGGCCTTCTCCTGCGGGTTGAGCTTGTTGCGGTTCACCAGGCCACGGGTCGGCTGGTAGACCAGCACCAGCTCCACGCCCTTGCTCTTGAAGGCGTCGTGCAGCTGTTGCAGGCGGCGATAACCTTCCGGCGTGGTGTTGAACTCGGTGCGCAGGTCTTCCTGGGTGCGGAACAGCCAGTCGCCCTGGGCTTGCACCAGGGTGGTGAAGTTCTGCTGGTAGCGGGTGGTGTAGTTCTTCGCGTCGTGGGCCGCCGGGCACAGGTTGCAGCACGGCTCGGCGGTGAACTTCGGTGCCTGGGTTTCGTCGGCGCGGGCGCTGTTGCCGGCGGCGAGAATGCCCGCGGTCAATGCCGAGAGGCTCAAGAGTTTGATCAGGTGTGGGCGCATGACAGTCATCCTCAATCGCGCATTTCGGTCTGGCGTTCGACAGGGTCGATCAGCACGGCTTTCTGCTGGCGCACCAGCAGGTCAAGAATTTCGTCCTGGCGCTCGCCGAGGATCCCCGAGAAGCTGATGCCGCTGCTCTTGGTCGGGGCGAGCATGGACACGCGGTACAGCTCGACGCTCAACGGCGAGTCGATGGACATCGGGCCGCTGCCGTTGGCCGCCAGCTCGCCACCGACCACGATCAGCGACACCTGGGCGTCGAACGGGTCGAGCTTGATGTCGCGGTCGGTATCGGAGAGGTCCTTGATGTGGCCGTAGACGCCGGTCAGGCCGTTGGCCATGGCGACGTTTTCGTACAGGCGGATGTTCACGCTGTTGCGAATGCGGATGCCGTGGCGCCGGTTGCTGATCACCCTGTTGCCCCACAGCAGGTTGTCGGCACTCTCGTAGAGGGTGATGCCGTCGGTGTGGTTGCGGTAGATCTCGTTGTCGGCGATCAGGTTGTTCACGCTGTTACGGTCGATCACCAGGCCCGAGAGCTTGTTGTCGTAGCTGCGGTTGTTGAAGATGAAGCTGTCGTTCACTTCCCGGGAAATGATGATCCCGTGCTTCTTCTTGGTCCCGTAGACGGTGTTGTCGGCGATGATCAGCCGGTGCGAACGGTCGTGGGGGTCGATGCCGTAGACGATGTTGTCCTTGTAGGTATTGCCCTTGACCACGAAGTCGCGGGTCTCGTAGCAGTAGAAGCCGTACCACATGTCCGAGAACTCCGAGCCGATGATCCAGCCGGTGGGTTCGGGGCGCTTGAGCACCTTGGCCATGTTCGGCGTGTACTGGGAAATACTCACGCCGTAGGACTTACTGTTGGCGTAGCCGAAGCTGGCCATCTTGCTGTTGACGATGTAGGTCTCGGTACCGCCCCAGGCCAGCAGGAACGGACGGAATTCCTTGGGCGAGTTGAAGGTCGCCGGGCCGTTGTCCTTCTCGCGCCAGCCGGTGACCTTGGTGTCGCGCACGAACAGCTGGCCGTCGTTGACCAGGAACGAGCCGCCTTCCTGGGACAGGCGCAGTTCCTGGGTCTGCTGGTCGATTTCCAGGATGCCCTTGCGCCCGACCACGATCGGCAGCCGCGCCAGGTACACGCCCGGCGAGGTTTCGCTGATGTACTGCTTGGGCAGCTTCTTCACCAGCTCCTTGAGGTTGACGTAACCGTCGTCGATGAAGATCGCCTGGGGGATGCCGTGCTGGCGCACCACCCATTCGGCCATCTTGTTGTCACCGCCGATAAAGTCCTTCAGCGCATCTTCCTGCATCATGCGGCGCACGCTGATCTTGCCGGGCTTGCTGCGCACGATCTTCGCCGCTGCCGCTTCGGCGGTGTAGCCGGAGAGGTCGGGCAAGGTCGGCTTGGCCAGGTTCAGCGGCGCGGTGGGCGCGCTGCTGACGGTGTAGGTCTTGGCCTGTTGCAGCTCCTTGGCCACGGTCGGCTGCTTGCCGGGCGTGGCGGCCGGGGCCGGTTCGACGTTGGCGAAGGCGGCGCTGCTGGCCAGCAGCATGGCGCCGGCCAACAGGCTGATCGAGCCTCGCACCGCTGGGCTGTTCATCGGGCTGTTCATCTCAGGCACTCCCTTGGCGACTCGCATCAGAAGCGCCAGATCACGTCGACAAAGGCGCGGTGCATGTACGAGTCGACGTTCTTGCCATAGGCATCGCCCGGCTTGAACACACCGCCACGAAAGCGCACCAGCGCCGAAGGCTCGTCGATCGACTGGCTGAGCGCGGCCGGCAGCAGGCCTTGCTTGAAGTACTTGGTGACCACCAGGTCCACTTCCTGGCCGAGGTCTTTCTCGCCATCGCGCAGCGGCAGGGACGAGCTGGAGAGCAGGGCGCCGGTGGCGTCGTCGTAGTTGTTTTCCACGGCGTTGATACCGTTGCTGCCCACCGGCTTGTTGCCGTCCACGCGCCAGAACTTGTGGTAGATCAGGCTGGCGTCATATTCGTCGGCGAGCATCCAGGAACCGAACAGGGTGGCGGTCTGCATGTTGTTCATTTCGCCGCGGAAGGCTTCGCCGAAACGGTGCACCCGCGAGCGGGTCCCGGTGTAGTTCGAGCGGTTGCTTTCCAGGCCGTTCTGTTCGTAGTCGCCGCTGGCGCGGGCGTAGGCCGCGCCGACCTGCCATTTCGGGTCCAGGCGCAGGCGCACGCCGAGGTCGGTGGCCCAGCCGTCGAGGTTCTCGCCGCTCTTGGCCTGGGCCGGGCGGGTGCCGTCGGCGTTCAGCGCGTTGACCTTGTCGCGGTCACCGCTCATGCCGGTGATGCTCGCCCAGTAGTTGACGGTGTTGGTGTTGCGCCAGTTGTAGGCGTCGCTGTTGGCTTCCAGGCCGAGCCAGGTCAGGTCGCCGTTCTGGCGCTTGTCCAGGGAGTCGGTGGCTTCGCCCGGTACCGGGTAGTCGAGCTTGCCGTCGTCATGGCTGTGGTGGGCGCGGACGCCGGCCCAATGCCCCGGGGTCCACTGGTAGGCCACATCGCCATAGACGTGCAGGCGATCCTTGTCTTCCGGCGCCAGCTCCTTGAGGTCGGTACGGTACTCGCTGAAACGTTCGGCGATGCCGACGTTGGCGCGCAGCAGGGTGGTGTCGAAGGTCCAGTTCAGGGCTTCGATGTTGGTGTCGCGCCATTGGCCGTCGTCGTTGCGCAGGCGCTGGCGACCGAACTTCAACTGCTCGCCCGGGTAGGGGGTGAGGCCGCTGTAGCCGATCCAGAACTCGCGCATCGCCAGGTAGTTCTTCTTGCTCTTGCGATCGCTGTTGTTGCTGCTTTCGGTGCTGGCGCCGTCGGACTGCTGCAGGGTGTCGGTCTCGATGATGTCGGTGGAGGTCACCGCCTGGCCCATGGCGTAGGCGCTCCAGTTACCGCTTTCGCCGTACACCCAGGGACGCAGGTCGAGGCCGACGCCGTTGACGTCGCCGCCGCCCAGGGTGCCGAGGTCACGGTCGTCTTCGGACTGGCCGGTGATCTTCACTTCCAGGCCGAAGTTCTTGCTCTCGGTGATGGCCGCGAGCGTCGGGTTGGACCAGACCAGGGCAAAACCCAGGGCCACACCCAGCTTCGACAGGCTGAACAGTTTTCCCGTAGCCGCTGCCGCAGGCTGCGATCGGCTGCGCAGCAACGGATCTCG